>JAHFCA010000075.1 GCA_023249715.1 Elusimicrobiota bacterium | reverse complement strand
ATTTTACTATGGAATTCCGAGATATGCTTCGCGATAAACTATATCAACGTTATCCAAAACTTAAAGAAATTATTCCTTGGTTAAAAAATCTCCCTTATGCGGCCCGTATTAATCAATCTATTCTCTTGGTCCATGCGGGCCCTGACTTCCTTGCTGACCGTTTTGAAGATCTTGCCAACACCAAAGCAAGCCGCCATAAAATGACTTGGGATCGAGATTGGATTTACAATTCGTTTAGAATACAACAAGCGATGAATAGATGGGGTCTCGATTATATTGTTTACGGCCACACTATAGAGGCTCCTCATCCTTCGGCAGATCAGGGAATAGTTACAGAAATTATACCAGGCGTTCTTAATGCCGTTGTCTTCCGCAGAGAAGCTCCCAAAGGGGGCGCCCAAGCGGTCTTAAATTTTGAGTTTGCGTCTGCAGTTGGTTCTGACCGCAGAACAATCAATAAAATTAACGTTATCTACGGCCCCAATAAATTAAACCTGAAAGACGAAACCTTTTTAGAAGAATCAAAAAGATTTATTCCTAAAATTGAAAACTCACTTGGAATTATTCCTTTGCCACTGTTTTCTCAGATGGATTCTGACTTGCTCTCATTGGTACTTTTAGTTGTTGTTAGTATTGCCGCAATAGTCATTTCAAAATGGAAGGATCATCAAAATAGAGGAGATATCATAAACTTTCCAGTAAAGGAAGATTCCAGTTTGGATAAGGAATTAGATATAGGAGCTCCAATAAAAGGACCGATCACAATTCAAGAAAATAGCGGGGGAAAGATTAAAATTAGTCCAACAAACGAAGGGCCGGTGGTTTCTCCAGAAGTGGTAAGCGCTGCGAAAGAGAGCATGAAAATCGGAACAAATATCAGCAATATTGTCTCTATTCAGCACCTCTCTGGAGAGGGGCCAACAGAATATGAAAAAGCGGTGCAAGAAGAATTTTTTCCAACTAGCGAAGAGTTGGAGTACGAATATGAAGAGGGTACGGTTGATCGCGCCAAGCAAAATAATCTTAAACACTATGTCCCTCTATTACAACGGATCTATAACATTTATGGAGATTTAAAGGGAAAAAGGGTATTGGAATTAGATGCAGGTCCCGGAGTGATTGTGGATATATTAAGACGCAGAGGTGGGGTAGATTCCCATGGGCTGGAAAGTAATTCCCATTACATCCAATTTGCCCGCAGTAATGAAGTGCCTCTTTATCAAGGGGCGCTGGAGGGGCCTCGTTATTTTGTTGATCTTCCAGAAGAGAAACAATTTGATGTTACATTCTCTAACTATGTCTTGGATGAATTTTCTAATAGTATCGATATTTTTAGAGAGAGAGTAATGCAATTAATTGAGGATACCACGGTATTAAATGGTTTAAGTTTCCACGTAACGAGTGAAAAATTTCCTTTTTATTCTGAAGAGCTTGAGCAGCATGGACTTTCCATTATTAAAACACATCCAATTAAAAATGGCTATTTTACCCTTTTAAAAAGAGTTAAAGTTCCAATAGATCCAGATGGAATTAAAGATCTAAAAGAGAGAAAAACAAAAATAAAGCCTTCTGTTATCCCGCCCTTGGCCGATATGGGGCCGTGGCGCGCGTTAACTCCTTATACACAAAATAGAGTGGTAGAGGCTACGCAAACTAAGTTTAAAAAGTTAAAAGAAACTAATTTGATCGCCGCTTTCTCTTTTGGCCTAACTCATTGGCGCAGGCTTACCAGAAAACCAAACAGTGGGATTCCACCCCCAAATCTTGTTGAAGAAATTGCCTTGGTTTCTCAGGGGTTAGCTAAAGGTTTGGCGCCAAATTCCATTGTAAAAGATCAGAATATTCGAATACTCACGAACCAGAAAGGATTAGATTCCGCTGCCGAAGAATTTAAGAGATTAAGGAACCAATCAGAGGATAAGAAATTGCAAATTGTAGTTGTTGCGGATCCCAGACAAAAAGCTCAGGAAACTATTTTAAATGAGTTGGAAGAAAAGGAAATTCCTCGCTCTTATGCGGAAGTTATTTATCGATCTGTAAGCGCCGATGGAACCTTTAGTTTTTCAACCACTCTCTTAGAAAATCCATGGTTGACGGAAGAAGATTATTCTCTGCGGATAATAAAAAATGATTGTTGGTCCGATATTTTAGGTAAAGTTTTAAATACGCGCTTTCTCGCTGATGGCAGCCAACTCGTAGAACTAGATTTAAAGTCCGCATTGGCAGCCCTCACTTCCCAATAAAAAAATTGCGCCTGGCTCTAATTTTCTAAGAGGTTGCGGAAAGTTTGGATCGCTTTGAGTTCTTTGGGGCCCAAGCGGTAACAAAAGCCGTCTAAATAGGTTTGTTGAGAACTATTCTTTAGGTTGGGCGCCGTTATAATATTTTGGTTGAGCCATTTAGCCAGTAAATTTTTTTCTTCGTTCGGCAAATCTTTCCGGACCATCCAGCGCGCAAACACAAAAGGCAACTTTTTCCAAGTTTGCCATTCTTCTCCTAGGTCTGTAACATAGGGAAATCTTTTAGACAGTTTTTTAGAATGCTCTGCAAACTTTTTTAACGCTAAATCTCCAATATAAATCTGAGCATCGTCAGAATCTTTAAATCCTACCCTATATTTCACTTTTAGGCGGTACCTTTTTTTGATTAAAAATTGGAGCAACTTTATGGAAGTGACAGAGTCAGAAGTTAGCCCAATGGTATGCCCCTGTAGAGAGTGAATGGGGTTTTTAGAGAAGAGGAGCACGCTTTTGGCTAAATTTTTTACGGCAATGCCAAAATTTCCCAACGGTTCAAAATCTTTTTCTATCAAAAAAGAGTCCACTAAAGAGATGGGGCCGGCATCGATCTTTTTTTTCTTCGCCATTGCTCCCAGTTTTTTGGGAGAAGCTCTCACCCAAACAATTTTCCCGTTCCTTATATTTCTATTCCAATAAAAAGGATAACAGTTCAGATAGGGGATTTCAGCGAGACGCAGCACTTAAGAATTCAGAATTCGGTTGAATATTATAGAGGGCATCTCGTTCTAAGGGGATGCCATTGGCGGAAAGGATCAGTTGTTCTAGGCGTTCTTTGGCCATGCCGAGGGGGGATGTAGCGTCTGCCGCGTGCATGATTTTTTCTTTGCCAATCGTGCCGTCCAAATCGTCCGCGCCAAAGTGGAGAGCCATGGAGGCGGTCTCTTCCCCCATTGTCACCCAGTAGGACTTAATGTGATCAAAGTTATCGAGCAGAATACGAGCGATGGCGATGGTTTTTAAATCTTCTAAGCTGGAGACAGAATGGCTTACCACTTTTCCTTTTCCAGCCTGATACGCCAGGGGAATAAATGAAAGAAATCCTTTGGTTTCATCTTGGAGTTCTCTAAGCTTTAGCATATGGTCGACACGTTCTTCGTGGGTTTCTATATGGCCGTAGAGCAGTGTGGAATTAGAGCGAATTCCCAGCTGATGGGCGGTTTTATGAATTTCTAACCAGCGGGGAGCTCCAATCTTAAAAGGAAAGAGAGCTTTTCTCACTCTTTCGGAAAATACCTCTGCGCCGCCTCCGGGCAAACAGACCAGCCCCGCCTCTTTGAGGCGCGTCAATATTTTTTCTATGGAACATTTTTCCATGCGGGCAAAAAAATCTATTTCCACAGCGGTATAAGCCTTAATTTGAATGGCAGGAAACTTTTCATGAATAGCGCGGACGATATCTAAATAAAATTTAAAAGGCCACTCATGGTAAAGGCCGCCTACAATATGCACTTCTTTTAAATCTGGAGAGCAGTGGTTTAGAATTTCTTCCAGGGTCATTGCATAGGCGTTGGGGCGGTTTTTCTTGGTGGCGTAGTCGCAGAATTTGCAGGAGAGCACACAGATGTTGGTGGGGTTAATTTGACGGTTGACGACATAGGTGACTTTATTCCCGTGCCGTCTCTTTTTTATTCCATCCGCAATTTTGCCTAGAGCCAAAATGTCCGAGGCGCTAAAAAGTTTTAATCCCTCCTCTCTGAAGAGGCGTTCTCCAGCGTTTACTTTTTCTTGAACCCTTTCTAAATTTTTATCTTTAAACATTCAATTCGCTCAGTTTTATACCGACCAAAGATGGGATAACCCAATCGGCATGACTCAGTTTTTCTTTGGAATAAGAGTTGGTTACCGCTATGCAGGCCACTCCCGCTTTGTGCGCCGCGTGAACCCCATGGATAGAATCTTCTATGGCGATGCACTCTTGGGGATTTAGATTTAATTTTTTAAGAGCTAGCAGATAACATTCTGGATCGGGCTTTCCATTTTCCACATCTTCGGCGCTAATGATAGCTGAAAAATTCCTGCGGATACCCGCCCTCTTTAAAATAATTTCAATTTCATGCCGCAGCGCTCCGGAAACAATCGCCATCTCATAATTTTTATGAGCTTTTACAAAAGAGCGAACCCCAGGAAAAATTTTTAAGCTTTTTTGCACCCTCTTTTTATAATATTTTGCTTTGCGGGAGATGAGGCTCTTCACAATTTCCGGTTCGTAAGGGTGGCCATGGGATTTTAAAGCGTCCTTAAAACAAGAGCGGTCGTCCATGGCGAGATACTTTTTAAAGTAGATCTCTCTGGTTAGAGTAATCCCTGCTTCCTTCAATACTTTTTGGAAAAGCTCAAGGTGAATGGGTTCGTCGTCTGCAATAATTCCGTTGCAGTCAAAGAGTATCGCTTTTATTTTTTCCACTTAATTGTGCAGCCAATCGCAAAAGTTACGGGTTGTGAAACTTTTTTTCCGGCTAAGAGGGCGTTGAGGGCATCGCGCAAATAGGTTTGTGTTACCTTCTCTGGATTTTGCCAATTGTCGTCAATTTTTCCGGTATAAGCGAGCTCCCGCTTTTGATCGAACAAAAATATGTGCGGCGTGTGGGTGGCGGAATATTTCTTTGCCACATCTTGCGATTCATCTCTTAAATAAGGAAAGTTGAACTTTTTTTCTTTAGCTCTTTTCACCATGTTTTCAAAACTGTCATCGGGGTGATCTTGATCTTCATTCGAATTAATGGCAATGATCTGAACCCCTTTGGGGCTGTAATCTTTTTGAATTTGGATCATGCGGTCCTCATAAGCTTGCACGTAGGGACAATGATTGCAGGAAAAAATAATAATGACAGCTTTTTTGTCTTTAAATTCTTCTAAAGAATAATTTTTTCCATCTGTTCCGGGCAAATTAAAATTGATAATTGGGCTTCCTCCTTTTTTTCTAATTATGATAGAATTCTACATAATTTATGAAAATAGTAGTAACAGGGGGCACAGGCTTTATTGGTAAATCTTTAGTGAGAAGACTAAAGGAAAAAGGCCATTCGGTTATTGTTTTAACGCGCCAAGTTAAGTTGGAGAAGAAGAGTAAGGACGTCCGCACCCTGCGTTGGGACGGGAAAAATAGCGGTGGCTGGGTGCACGAGGTAGAGGGAGTAGATGCCTTTATTAATTTAGCGGGAGAATCTATACAAGGTCGTTGGAATAATGAGAAGAAAGAAAATATTTTAAGCAGTCGTCTGGATTCCACCCGCTGCATCGTGCAAGCGATCCGTCTTATGGAGAAAAAACCACACGTTCTCATCCACGCGTCTGCCGTAGGCTATTATGGCGATGTTCCCGAAGGGGAAGTAACGGAATCCTCTCCTAAAGGTTCCGGTTTTTTAGCCGATGTGTGCGCGCAGTGGGAACAGGAAGCTTTAAAAGCCCAAGATCTGGGAGTGCGTACCGTTATTTTTAGATTAGGGGTGGTTTTGAGCAAACGTGGCGGCGCGTTAAAAAAGATGCTCCCGCCCTTTCGTTTTTTTCTGGGAGGGCCACTTGGGAATGGAACTCCGTGGTTCCCTTGGGTTTCTCGTAGGGATGTGCGGCGGGCGCTCCTTTTTGCTTTGGAAAAACCGGAGCTTTCTGGTCCGGTGAACCTCGTAGCGCCGCAATCGGTAACTATGAACGAATTTTCTACGGTTTTAGGGCGAGTCTTGGGACGCCCTTCCAGTTTAAGAGTGCCTGCATGGATGTGTAAAATATTGTTTGGAGAGATGTCACAGGTAATGTTGGAAGGTCAGAAAGTAGTTCCCAAAAAACTGTTAGACGCGGGATTTCGTTTTCGTTTTCCTACCTTGTATGAAGCGCTCGCTTCTACTTTAAGCCACTAAAAGCTAAAGAAGAAAATAATGGGGGCGATGTAAATGCGGTACCAGCTTTATTCTCATTGAAAACTTTTTTAAATAAGCTTTAGAAATCTTTTTATATCGTTGTGGTCGCCAACTAAAACAAATTCTATTAGATCATCTCGCCTTCGGAATACAATTCTATCATAGAGCCCTGAACGAATTTCATAATAATTCCCTTTCAGTTTTTTTAAACCAAAGCCATGAGCAAAGGGTTCCTTGTTTTCAATAGAAAATATAAATTTCCTAATAACTCTCTTTAAATCTTCGCTTCTTGCAACCGACTGTAAAGATTTTAGAGAGCGGTCAAAAGAGCGTTTAAACTCAAACCGCATTTGTTAAAGACTTTCCAAGTATTTTATTGCATCCCTAGCCGAATTAAACCGTTTCCCAGTTTTTTCGTTTGCGAGTTTTTCAATTTTTTCCCATTCTTTCTTAGTAAATTTTAATGGTCGTTCATCGACCTTGAGCGATACTATTTCCACTTTTCCTTTATTAATTCGAAACCCAATATGATCTCTGCCCTCACGTATACCCAGCAATACTCGAATGGGTTTTGGAATGGTTGCCTGACCTTTTGTTGTAACTGATGTTAACATGAGATTTGACATAGAAATTACCTCTATATTGTATTACACTATTACATCATTACTTATAGCACGAATAAGGTTTATTGTCAACATCCAAACTTTTAGAATGTCAAGGCAAAGTAGAAATGTCCGCTTTTGAGCAAAGTAGAAATGTCCAGTTTTTATGAAAAAGATTCGTAGTAGTCGTCATTTCTTTTTT
>JAHFCA010000074.1 GCA_023249715.1 Elusimicrobiota bacterium | reverse complement strand
TCCCCTGGACCTGGCGACTTGTGCCGTATGGGGAACTAAAAGGAGGGATTCATGAACAATAAGAAATTTCGATTACTTTTCTTGGGGTTTGTGATAGCGATAGCCGCTTGCGCCCCTAAATCTAATTTATTCATAAGAGAAGCCACCTTAGCGAAGGCGACAAAAAAAATTGCGGTTTTCCCATTTCAAGATGCGAATTTACGCGCCAGCGATGATACTTCTGTGCCTAGAGCGGGCATGTTAACTCTAAAATTCTTAGAGCATGCGGAACCTGTTCTTGCGAGCCGCTATCAGTTTATCCCTCAGGATAAAATTATGGCAGCTTTAAAAGAGGCTGGCTTTGAAGGGTATGACCCCAATAAATCGATGCTACGGCAGGCCTCTTTCCAAACCACAGGATATACGATCCCTCAAGCGGTGGAGATTGCGAGAAATTTGGGAGCGGATGCGGTATTCTTAGGGGAAGTGGCAGGGATGCAGTTCCACCCTGTTTTTTCTATTAGCGTGCGAATGTTAGATACAAAAACGGGGAAAGTGATTGTCGCTGCCAGCGCCACGGCGGGGAGAGGATTAAATTTTACTCCATGGAATGAGCCCATGAAAAAAATTGTGAGCCGATTTGCCCAGGAGGTCCCCTAAATGATACGAAAATCAACTCAATTTGTCTTATTTTTAGCTCTTCTCTTTTTAGGTGGTTGCGGTATTCCTAAAGTTAAGGGAACTCTGATCTCTTCCAAGCCCGGAACTCAAGTCCCGGATTTAATTGCCATACTTCCTCCCGACAATCATTCCAACGATCTTTCCGCTAGTGAAGTGATTCAACGAGCAGTGGGGATAGCTCTGACTTCGAGAGGCTATTATGCTCTGGCTAATAAGGCGCAAGACGCCGCTTTGCAAAAAATGGGAATTACCGACGGCGGCCAGCTCAAAGCCTATCGAGCGGCTCAGCTGTGTAAAGGGTTGGGAGTGCAAGGGGTTCTCTATTCTACAATAGAAGAATTTAACGAGGTGAACATTGGTTTTTGGGTCTCTAAAAAAATACAACTCAATATGATACTTGTAGATTCTAGAGGTGAAAATTTATGGGTAGGGGAAGCGCTCTACCAAATACGTTCCCTCACCTTAGATCCTCAGGCAGCGGCCCAAACATTTCTGGAGAGAAAAGCCGGAGAGCTTGTAGAGAAAGCTTTGCGAGTCCATTTAGTTCCGGAATCCCAACAAGCGGTAGCGGCCTTAGGGAATAAAGTTTCGCCCTGGCCCAATCCTCAAGACGCTCAGCGCTAAAAAAATTGGTGTCTGGCACCAATTTTTATTTGGACTCTGTCGTTATAAAAGAGAGGATAGATTGCTTAATTTTTGGGATGGAGAAGCCGAATTTTTCGTAGAGATCTTCGGGAGACCCAGAGTATCCGAATTCTTTTACGCCTAATCGCAGCAGCTTTGTAGAAATTCCCGCCTCCGCCACTATTTCCGCGATGGCGCTTCCTAACCCGCCAATAATGCTGTGGTCTTCTATAGAAACAATCTGTTTGTGAGCGCGGGCCAATTCTAAAACTAAATCTTTATCCAGAGGTTTAATCGTGTGGATGTTGATCACACTAGAATCAATCCCTTCTTTATCCAGTTCTTCCGCGGCTTTTAAAGAATTGTAAACAACTCCCCCCGTTGTAAAAATTGCTACCTTCGCTTTATGTCCATCTTTAGAAGAAGCGGATTTCAAAATGTCCCCTTTTCCAAATTTAAATTGGTAGTGATCGTCGTGCACGTCGTGCACCTTTTGGCGGGTGAATCTTAAATAGACGGGCCCTTTATAAAGGCTAGCCCACTGGACGGCTGCTTGAGTTTCTCTATCGTCGGCAGGCTGCAAAATAACAAAATCTGGTAACGATCTTAAAAGCGCAATATCTTCGGTTCCCATTTGGGAGTAGCCATCTTCTCCAATGCCCACTCCGGCGTGAGTTCCTACGAGCTTTACATTCGCCCGAGAGTAAGCAACAGACATGCGGATATTTTCGTAACGCCCTACGAGAAAGCAAGCAAAGGAAGTGGCAAAAGGAATCTTTCCGGCAAGAGCCAAGCCGCTCGCCGTGCTAATCATGTTCTGTTCGGCAATGCCAAATTCAAAATAGCGCTCGGGAAATTTTTTTGCGAAATCCCCTGTCATTGTGGATTTGCCCAGATCTGCGTCTAAGACCACTATTTGAGGATCTTTTTCCCCAAGTTTTACAATCGCTTCTCCAAAAGAGGAACGAGTCGCTTTATGAGCCATATTAAATTGGAGTGTCCTCTATTTCACGGATGGCGGCATCCCTTTCTTCTTTAGTGGGAGCTTTACCGTGCCATTCAATTTTATGTTCCATAAAAGAAACCCCTTTTCCTTTTATGGTGTGAGCAATAATGAGGTGGGGTTTCCCGGGGATTCCTCGGGTTCTATCGATTGCGTTTAAAATTTGGGCAATATCGTGACCATCGATTTCTTGGACGTCCCAATTGAAGGAGGTCCATTTGGAAGCGAGAGGTTCTAAATCCATAATTTCTTTTACAGGACCATCAATTTGTCCTTTGTTATAGTCTAAAAAGACAATCAAATTTTCTAGTTGCCATTTGGCCGCGGACATCGCGGTTTCCCAAATTTGTCCTTCTTGAGTTTCTCCATCCCCGATCATAGAAAATACGCGGTAATGAGTGCCATCCATTTTAGAAGCTAAAGCAAATCCTTGAGCAATGGAGAGACCTTGGCCTAGAGAGCCGGTAGAGGCTTCAATGCCGGGGACTGTCTCGGCAACCGGATGTCCTTGTAGAATACTGGAAACTTTTCTGAGGGTTAAAAGGTCTTCCATGGGGAAATATCCTGCTTTTGCCAAGCAGGCGTAGAGAGCGGGCACGCCATGTCCCTTAGAAAGGATGAAGCGATCCCTCAAAGGCCACTGAGGCTCTTGGGGTCTGTGGCGGAGCGTGTGGAAGTAGAGTACGGTTAAAATATCTATCGCGGAAAGAGATCCTCCCGGATGACCCGATCCCGCTTCAGCGAGCATGCGAATAATCCAAACGCGAAGATCTCGAGAGATCTCTTTGAGGCGTTTAATCTCTTCTTCTTCTAGTTTAAAAGCGTTCTGAGCGCTTTTGGCTTTCATTTCTCTCAACATAATATTTTTTGATGCGAGTCTGGGAAAAATTATAACAATTTGATATCAGCTTTTACAAACTACTCAACGCGGAGGTAGGTTTGTTCTATTTGCCAACCGTTGGTGCCAGAGGTATATTTGAATCTAAATTTATTTCCATCGAAAAATGTGGCGGGGCCTCTTTGTTTTTCTTGGGAAAATAGAAGAGCCTCTTTTTCTATTTTGTAAGTTCCTTCGCTTTTTCCGAATGTATACGTTTTATCTTTGTTCAATATAAATAGAGTGGTAAAGGTTCTGCAGCTTCCGCCCGATCCCCCTACGTTGTAAGCGTAACAACGGTAGCGGCCTGCCACGTCTTCTGGGGTTAAACTCCACAATGGAGCGGCGGAAATGAATCCCAAATTTAAAATAAAGATAAAAAGAAAAAAGTAATATTTCATAGAGTTCTCCTTAAAATAATGAAAGAGTAACCCTAATTATGGCAGGGGTATAAGAATTTTTCAATAGAATTGCAAAGGGGAGGTAAAAGTACTAAACTCTAACGCGTGAAAGAGGTAAAAATCCGACGAGTCATTCTCGTCGTGATGGATTCTGTTGGCGTTGGAGAACTTCCAGATGCGGCCAGCTACGGTGACCAGGGGAGCGATACATTGGGTCATTCGGCCAAAGCATTTGGAGGCGTTTCCCTTCCCCATCTGGAAAGTTTAGGATTAGGACATTTATCCCGCCTTTATTCCGCAAATAGTCCCTCTGCCATCGTAGGTTCTTACGGGAAAATGGCGGAACTTTCTTCCGGCAAAGATACCACCACAGGCCATTGGGAGATGATGGGAGTTTTGGTGGACCAACCCTTCCCCACCTATCCAGGGGGTTTTCCTAAAGAGCTGATTCAGGAATTTGAATTTAAAATTGGCAGAAAAACTTTATGGAACAAAACCGCCTCGGGGACAGAAATTATAAAGGAGTTGGGCGATGAACATTGTAAAACAGGGAGTCCCATTGTCTATACCTCCGCGGATTCTGTTTTTCAAATTGCGGCGCATGAAGGGGTTATCCCTCTCGACGAACTTTATAAAATCTGTAAAATAGCCCGGGAAATGTTAACGGGAGAGCACGCTGTGGGACGAGTGATCGCCAGGCCATTTATAGGGGAGACGGGATCTTTTGTGCGGACACACCATCGGCATGACTATTCTTTGGAGCCTAAAACTCCCACGCTTTTAGACAGGCTGCAAGCCAAAAAAATTCCAGTTTTTAGCGTGGGAAAAATTTGGGATATCTTTACAGGCAAGGGAATTACGCGCCATCTGCAGGGTGGCCCCAACGAAGAAGTCATGGAAAAAACTTTATTGGCGGTTCAGGATCCTACATTCGATTTTGGTTTTCTTTTTTCCAACTTAGTCGATTTCGACATGCTCTATAACCACCGGCAAGATCCCAAAGGATTTATTCAGGCGATGATTGATTTTGATCGTTTTCTTCCCCGATTGTTCGCCGCGATGAGAGACGACGATCTTTTAATGATCACCGCCGACCATGGAAACGATCCAACAGATAATTCCACCGATCATACGCGGGAATATGTTCCCCTATTGTGTTACGGCAAAAAAATTGAGAGCGGAATAAATTTGGGTGTTCGAGAAAGTTTTGCCGATTGCGGCCAGACCATCGCCGATATTTTTGGAGTAGAGAGGCTTTCCATAGGAAAAAGTTTTGCACCGAGTTTATGCGCGTCTACGATTTAATAGCAAAAAAAAGAGATAAGGGATCTTTTAACCAAGAAGAGATTCACTTTTTTATTCAGAAAGTAATCTCGGGAGAAATTCCGGATTACCAGTCTTCCGCTCTTTTGATGGCGATATTTTTAAACGGGATGTCTCCCAAGGAAACGACGGTGTTGCTAAAGGAGATGGTAGAGAGCGGCAAAGTTTTAGATTTATCTTCTATTCCGGGCATGAAGGTGGATAAACATTCCACGGGAGGGGTGGGGGATGGAATCTCTCTGGTATTGGCTCCTTTGGTGGCTGCCTGCGGCGTCCCCGTGCCGATGATGGCGGGGCGAGCCTTAGGGCATACGGGAGGCACCCTCGATAAATTGGAATCCATTCCCGGGTTTAGAACTGCCTTAAACTCTGAAGCATTTATCTCTCAGCTTTCTAAAATTGGGATGGTGATTGCCGGCCAGACGGAATCTCTCGCTCCGGCGGACGACAAACTCTATGCCTTGCGCGATGTGACAGCCACGGTAGAATCCATTCCCTTAATTTCCGCCAGCATCCTCTCTAAAAAAATTGCGGAAGGGTGCGATGCCTTGGTGCTTGACGTTAAAACAGGGGCGGGCGCGTTTACTCAGGAAAAAAAAGAGGCGATCAAGCTTGCTTCTACCATGGTGGAGTTGGGAAAAAGATGCCGCAAAAAAATGGTGGCTTTAGTGACTGCTATGGACCAACCGTTGGGGGCCGCCATTGGCAACGCTTTAGAAATTGAGCAGGCGATTGAAATTTTGCGCGGGAAGGAGTGGAAGAACGTCGCCGATTTTATAGAACTAACAGATATTTTGGGAGGGTGGATGCTTTTTTTTGGAGGCGCCGCGAAAAATTCTATAGAAGGGAAAAATAAAATTGCGGAGATACGAAAAACGGGGAGAGGATTGGAAAAATTTAAGGAATTTGTAATGTTACAAAATGGGGATCCGGCGGTATGTGAGAGACCTAAAGAAGTACTCCCCCAAGCGAAGTTTGCAAAGGAGATTCTTTCCCCCTGGAAAGGAACTCTCTTTTCCATGAACGCTCGCTCGGTAGGGGTGGCCGCGCTTTTATTGGGGGCCGGACGCCAAACATTGGAGAGCGCTATTGATCCTTCCTCTGGGATTCTGCTCCGTAAAAAAGTGGGCGATACTTTGGAAAGAGGGGAATCGATGGCTCAATTTTTCTATTCGAGTGAAGCAAATCTAGATCGGGCGGAGAAAACATTTTTAGCCGGGGTACGCATTGGTAAAAACCGTCCGAAATTAAAACCCTTAGTGCACACAATTATTAGATGAATAAAGAATGGATATATAAAAATCCAGATCCGCTGCTTGTAGAAGAAATTGCCACGGAGTTTAAAATTTCTAAGACGTTGGCTGCGCTTTTAGTTAACCGCAATCTCACCGATAAAAAAGAGATAGAACATTTCTTAAATCCGGATATTTCCAAACTCCACAATCCCTTCCTCTTGCCCGATTTGGAAAAAGCGGTCTTACGCGTACGGCAAGCCTTAAATAGTCAAGAAAAAATTCTCATCTTTGGCGATAAAGATGTGGATGGAGTCACCGCTTTGGCTATTTTAGTGCGCTCTTTAAAAAGTTTGGGAGCGAATGTTTCTTGGGCGCTTCCAGAACCAGACCGGCATGGGCTGAGTGTTTCCATTTTGGAGGCTCAAGCCAAAGAGGGAGTAAAACTGATTGTTACGGTGGACTGCGGCACTTCGAATGTCGAAGAGATTGCGGTTGCTAAAAATTTTGGAATCGATGTGATTGTAACCGACCATCATCTTCCGCCTGAGAAATTGCCGGAAGCGTACGCTTTGATTAATCCCAATATGGAAAAATCGAACTATCCGGTTAAAGAATTAGCTGGTTCCTTGGTGGCATTTAAGCTCGCCTATGGACTCATGTTTTCTTATAATCGGAATTTTAACCAGGAATTTATTGTTTTAGATTTAGAAACAACGGGGCTCTCTTCCGATAACGACGAGATTGTAGAGGTGGGAGCTGTTTGCGTGCGCAACTTTGTGCAACTAAAAGAATTCCACAGTCTGGTGCGCCCCAATAAACCTATATCAGAAGGGGCTTTTCAGGTAAATGGGATTAGCAAGGATATGGTTCAGGATGCGCCCCCGATTGCGGAAGTATTGCCTAAGCTGCTTCAATTTATAGGAGACAGACCTATT
>JAHFCA010000008.1 GCA_023249715.1 Elusimicrobiota bacterium | reverse complement strand
TCTCAACCCCCAAAAAGAAGTATTGGCGCTCATTGGTTCTAAAGAGGGGATTGCCCATCTATGCATGGCTTATTTGAATCCGAACGATTTGGCATTAGTCGGGAACCCGGGATACCCAGTGCACTTTAATGGCGTTTATCTCTCTGGCGGCAAGGTTCACTTTTTGCCCTTAAAACCAGAAAATAATTATCTGCCCAACCTGTGGTCTATTCCCGAAAAAATCGCCAAAAAAGCGAAACTTCTTATTTTAAATTATCCCAACAACCCCACGGCGGCAGTCGTGGAGAATTTAAGTTTTTTTGAAGACGTAATCCGCTTCGCAAAAAAATACGACATCTTAGTGATTCACGACAACGCCTATTCAGAAGTGACATTCGATGGATACACGGCCCCCTCATTTATGCAGGTGCCGGGAGCTAAAGAGGTGGGAATAGAATTTTTTTCATTCTCTAAAACCTACAACATGGCCGGCTGGCGCGTGGGATTCGCGGTCGGCGGCGATAGATGGATCGCTCCGTTAGAAAAATTAAAATCCTTTTTAGATTATGGGATTCCATCGTTCATTCAATTGGCCGCTTGCTGGGCATTAAAATCTTCCCAGGAGTGTGTGCGGGAGACGGTGCTCACCTATCAAAAAAGAAGAGATTTTATGGTAAAAGGGTTGGCAAAAATTGGTTGGGAAGTTCCTGCTCCTAAAGCGACCATGTATTTATGGGCAGAGATTCCAAAAATTTTCAAAAAAGAAGGGTCGCTCTCATTCTCTGAGAGACTTTTAAAAGAAACAGGGGTTGCGGTAGCTCCCGGAATTGGGTTTGGCCCTTATGGCGAAGGATTTATTCGGATGGCTTTAGTAACGCACGATAAACGATTTCACGATGTGCTCTTACGGTTCAATAAATTTTTAAAAAAGGGGACAATTTAACCATGGTTCAGGTAGGATTAATTGGCTTAGGCACGGTAGGGACGGGAGTCGCTAAAATTATAAAGTCCCAAAATTTGCGCATTAACAAACTGGTGGGAACCGAAGTGGCTCTCACTAAATTCTGTGATACGATTGCCACCTCTAAACCGGAAATCGGTCTCAACGATGGGATATTAAAGGACTACAAAGAAATTCTTGCGGATAAATCGATCGATATTGTGGTAGAACTCATCGGCGGGTACGAACCTGCCCGAACCATTATTTTAGAAGCGATCCGAGCAGGAAAGCACGTGGTCACCGCTAATAAAGCGGTCTTAGCGAAGTACTTGGACGAGATATTAATGGTAGCGCAAAAGCACGAACGGCAAATCTATTTTGAAGCGGCAGTGGGAGGAGGTATTCCCGTTATTCAAGGTTTAAATGAGGGCTTGGCCGCCAACCAGATTAAAAAAATTATAGGAATTTTAAATGGGACCACCAATTTTATTCTAACTCAAATGGTGGAAAAAAATATTTCATTTGAACAAGCTCTCAAAGCAGCGCAAAAAGCGGGCTTTGCGGAAAGCGATCCTTCTTTTGATATTGAGGGAACCGATACCGCCCATAAATTGGTCATTCTCTCCTCGATCGCCTTTGGGAGCTGGATCAAAATTTCCGATGTCTATTGTGAAGGTATTTCCAAACTGGAACTCTATGATCTGCAAGTGGCGCAGGAGTTAGGGTATGGCCTTAAGCTTTTAGGCATCGCCAAAGATTCTGCCGGGGAAATAGAAGTAAAAGTGCACCCCACTCTGCTTCCATTAAAACATCCCTTTATATCGGTAAGAAATGAATATAATGCGATCTCTATTACCGGCGATGCCGCAGACGATGTTATGTTTTACGGAAAAGGAGCGGGCATGATGGCAGCTGCGTCGAATGTAGTGGCCGATATCATCTACTTAGCCCGACAGGTAGCGCAAGGAACGGCGGGAAAGCTTCCCTATATTATCTACGATCCCAAAGACAAAGTTTCCATTCTTAACCACGAAAAAATTTCTTCAAAATATTATCTCCGTTTTGCCATGGAAGACAAACCCGGGGTGTTGGCAAAAATCGCCGGTATTTTAGGAGATTCAAATGTTTCTATAGCCTCTGTTTACCAGCCGAAGACTATTCATCCGGAAAAAAAGGGTGTCCCCATTATTTTAACCACCCATTTAGCGGAAGAAGGGAAGGTACAAAAAGCGCTCCAGCAAATTAATCAGCTTCCCATAACAAAATCGAACGCAATCTTTATTCGCATAGAGGAGGATGGCCGCTAACCCAAACAATTCAGTTGGAAGCGTGAACCCAGAATGAAAAGATGGCTTTTTTTTCGAAATAAAAAAGTTCAAGCATGCTTATGGGCATGTGCGAACTTTTTTGTGAAGAAAAAAATGCCATATTTTCATTCGAATTCCGCTTTCCAACTGAATTATTTGGGGTAACCCTATGGAGCACGTAGGAATTATTGAACGCTATCGTCAATTTCTTCCAGTAACGGAAAAAACTCCCGTTGTTACGTTGCGGGAAGGGAACACGCCTCTCCTTCCAGCCAAAAATTTAGCAAAAGCTTTAGGCGTAGACTCTTCCTATGAAATTTATTTAAAGTGCGAAGGCTTAAACCCTACCGGTTCTTTTAAAGATCGTGGGATGACAGTGGCGGTCTCAAAAGCGGTGGAAGAAAAATCCAAAGCGATTATGTGCGCCTCCACAGGGAATACCTCCGCCAGCGCCGCCGCCTACGCGGCGCAAGCGGGAATTCAATGCATTGTCTTAATCCCAGAGGGAAACATTGCTCTCGGAAAACTTTCCCAAGCTTTAATGCATGGCGCAAAAGTAATTGCCGTGGAAGGCAATTTTGATGATGCTCTTACACTGGTCAAAGAGGCTACCACCCGCCACCCAATTACGCTTGTCAATTCCATCAACCCGTATCGCATCGAAGGACAAAAAACAGGCGCCTTTGAAATTGCCGATGAATTAGGAGACGCCCCCGACTTTCAATTTATGCCCGTAGGGAACGCCGGGAATATTTCCGCCTACTGGAAAGGGTACAAAGAGTATAACGACCGCGGCCTCTGCATCAATTTACCCAAGATGATGGGTTTTCAGGCGGAAGGGGCCAGCCCCATTGTAAAAGGAAAACCGATTAAAAATCCCGAAACTATCGCTACCGCCATCCGCATTGGAAACCCCGCCTCTTGGAAATCAGCGGAAAAAGCCCGCGACGAATCTGCCGGGGTTATCGATTCTGTAACCGACCAAGAAATTTTAGAAGCTTATAAGATGGTTGCCAAAACGGAAGGAGTTTTTTGCGAGCCTGCCTCTGCGGCGAGCATTGCCGGTCTAAAAAAATATATTGTTAAAGGCACATTAGAAAAAAGAGTAATCAAATTACGCATTGTCTGTATCTTAACTGGCCACGGCCTTAAAGATCCTGAACGAGCCATCCAAACAATAGAAAAACCAGAAACCATCCAACCTACGCTTCCCGCACTGGAAAAAATTCTCTCTAGCACAATCTAAATTTTTGCTTTTCTCTTGCTTTAAACAAACTGACCGGCAGCAAAGCCGCTCGACCACGCCCACTGGAAGTTATACCCTCCTAAATGGCCGGTGACATCCATCACCTCCCCAATAAAAAATAGCCCCTTCACTTTTTTAG
Organism: Elusimicrobiota bacterium; assembly: GCA_023249715.1. Classification (GTDB taxonomy): domain Bacteria; phylum Elusimicrobiota; class Elusimicrobia; order 2-02-FULL-39-32; family 2-02-FULL-39-32; genus JAHFCA01. Next base: position 14,811 of record JAHFCA010000008.1, on the reverse strand, counting down.
ATTCCAATGTGGTGGAAGAAAATTCCGTGGTATGGACCCCCCCACTGGTTACCTCTGCCTTATCATATCCCTCTGTGCCGCTAGGGATTATTGGCCAGGAATGTATCCGATCTAAAATCTCTTTTAATTCTTTATCGGAACATGGGCCAGAAAATTTTTCCGGAACCATCTGTTCCCACCATTTTTGAATAAATCGTTTGGGAAGATATTGCGCCAGTACCACGCTTAACTCTAAACCGGAATTCCGTCCTTTTATGAATGTTTCTAAAATATTTTTTTCTGGCAAAAGATCAACATAAACCGGAGCCCCGTGTTGCCAGTAAGAGGAAATTTGCAGAATCGCCGGCCCGCTCAGTCCCTTGTGTGTTATCAAAATATCCTCATAGAAAGATTGATTGCCAAACCGTACCCTCGCAGGGAAGGATATCCCCGCTAAACTTCCAAACGTCTCCGCATCTTTTTTGCTCCAAGTAAAGGGAACCAGAGCCGGGTTACACTCCACAATAGGGAGTCCAAATTGTTTTGCCATTTCATATCCAAAAGCGGTTGCCCCCATTTTAGGAATAGATAATCCCCCCGTTGCAATCACAAGAGATTGCGATTCAAAATTTCCTTGATTCGTTCCTATTTCAAAGCAGTTATTTTTTAATATTTTTAAGACATCCGCGCTCGTTATAATTTCCACATGCGCTGCTTGGCATTCCTTTTCCAGCAGATGAATAATTTCAGTCGAACTCGTATCACAAAACAATTGACCTAACTTTTTTTCATGATACGGTATCCCATGTTTTTCAACTAAGGTTATAAAATCCTGCGGAGTAAACCGCGAAAGAGCAGATTTACAAAAATGAGGGTTTTCAGAAATAAAATTTTGGAATGTTACACTCCGGTTGGTAAAATTGCAGCGGCCTCCGCCAGAAATAAGAATTTTTTTGCCAATTTTTTCGGAGCGTTCTATGACTAAAACAGAGCGCCCCCTTTTCCCCGCCTCTATGGCGCACATTAAGCCCGCTGCGCCTGCTCCAATAATAACTACATCTTTTTTGGAGATCAATTAAACTTTAAAAAGAAGGTCCTGGTTGGTAGAATGGCTGTGCAGCAAATCCCAAAGTGTCTGAGCGGCTTCAACCGGTTTGAGATCAGCCAGAGCTGCCCGCAACTTTCTTACTTTTTCAAGTTCGCTCTTTTCAAATAAAATTTCTTCTTTACGCGTACCGCTTTTGGCTACATCAATAGCTGGGAATATCCTTTGCTGAGCCACTTCGCGAGAAAGAACCAGCTCCATATTCCCCGTTCCTTTGAATTCTTCAAAAATCACCTGGTCCATACGACTCCCTGTATCTACTAAAATTGTGGCAATAATGGACAGCGACCCTCCGTTTTCTATTTTTCTTGCCGCGCCAAAAATTCTACGGGGTATCTCCAGAGCTCCCGCCCCCACTCCGCCCGACATCACTCGCCCTCCTTGCCTCTGTTCCGCATTGTGCACGCGGGAAAGGCGCGTCAACGAATCTATCACCACCATTACATTCTCCCCTCGCCCCGCCTCGTCCATAGCTTGGCGCATGAGTTGATCTGCCATTTGAATATGGTGTTCATATGTTTCATCTGAAGAAGAGGACCACACCGCAGCCTTTACCGCCCTCTTAAAATCCGTTACCTCTTCCGGCCTCTCATCCACTAGCAACGCATAGAGTTTTATGTCTGGGCAACTGGCCGAAACAGACTGGCACAGATGTTTCAAAAACGTTGTTTTCCCAGAACCCGGCGGCGCCACAATGAGCCCCCGTTGTCCCATCCCAATGGGCGCAATCAGGTCCATCGCCCGCATTGTAAATTCTTTGGAACCCTTCTCCAAAACAATTCTAGGAGCGGGATCTACCGCAATTCCCGAAAGAAATGCACTCTTTTTAAAACTATTATTTCTCACTTTTTAGTAACGGGGACCCTCAAAGGCAGGATTTAACCTCAAAATATAGCTTTTTCCACCACCAAATTGGAACGATTTTCGAACCGCTCAATGGGCAAATTCTATCAAATTTCCTGATATAACGCTTCAGAAAATCAATCAATTACTTTCGATCACAGCCTTTTGAATGTACTCCTGAACATCCTTTATCAACTTCGCTATCTGATCCGCAGATTTAGCGCTCTCCTCCGCCAGCTTCCTTTTAACCCGGAATTTGCATTAGGACGCTGGATTGGACGTTCGATGATGGACTTTTTTGTCCTCAAAAAACTCGACTGTAGACACCGCTACGCTCTCGCCTTTTTCGTCGAAAAAGCCTCATCCTCGCTCGTCTCGTCCGACGCGCCTAATGCAAAATCCGGGTTTAAGATAGCTATAATGCAAGGATTAAAGTGCAAAGGAATTAATAATCTTAAAAACAATTCCACGGCACGGCGACAATGTTTTTGCTCAGTCTCTCTGGTCTTTCGCCCATCGTAACGACATACCCCGAATCGGCGACTCCCGCGTACTCTTCTAGAAAAATGGATAGCCCTCTAATATCGGAAAGCCGCACTTTCTTTCCAGCTTTAATTTCAATAGGAATAACCTTTTGCCCCAAATCCAAAATGCAGTCCACTTCCGCTCCAGCGGATGTTCGCCAATAACATACTTTATAATCTTTGTCCAATGCGCGACATCTACTTATAAGTTCCAGAATAACCGCGTGTTCAAACAAAACTCCTTTCTGAGTATTAAAAAGTTCACTACTCAATGGCATTTTGGCTAGGGCATTGCGCACCCCAATATCAAAAAAATAATACCGGGATGAAGATAATATTCTCTTTCGAGCATTCTTTAAATAAGGTTCCACCCTTTCCATAACCAAAGTGTCTTCCAATAAATTGAAAAACTGTTTAATGGCCGGCGCGCTCACGCCCGATTCCATGGAAAGTTTAGTAAAGTTTGGGTTGGTGCCAGACTCATTTGCCGCAAGCTCCAAAAATCTGGAAAACGCTCCTATTTTTCGGCTCAAAGATTCGGCGCGTATTTCTTCTTCCAAATAAATATGCGCGTAAGCTTTTAAGAAACTAGCTCTATCACTATCATTTTCAAGAGAAACAATCCCCGGCAAAGAACCAAAAACTAAGGATTTCTCAAACGAGTAGGGCACATTGGAATTTATATTACTTATCTTTAAATTTGGAAGATGATTCTCTTTTATCCAGCCGAATTCATTCCAGCTAAGGGGGTCCATCCGAAACGATTTTACTCTACCTGGAAGCAAATTAGTTCCTTTCCTTTTTAATTTTCTTGCCGAGGAACCACTCATTAAAAAATTGGCTTTCTTCTCATCTATTAGATATTGAACGGAATCAAAAAGATCCGGAACTTTTTGAGCCTCATCCAAAAACACAGTTGGATTATTCTTTAAAGCAGTAATTTGTCTAATTAAAAGAGAGGGATCCTTTTCTAATTCTATGCGTACTTGGGGATTTTGTAAAAGGTACTCCATGCTATTTTTTACCTTAGACAAACATTTTTTAACAAGAGTAGTCTTCCCCACCTGCCGAGGGCCAAAAATAAGCGCTGATTGATTTTGCGCAATGAGGTGATTGATTTTCTTTTCTATATTTCTAATATACACTTTATATTTACCTTGAATATATAAAGTTTAGTTTAGAATTGAGATATTGTCAAGGGGCAGGCATTGATCCCTGAAAATCGGATAAGGAACTCACTAGGAGAGGACGGGTATTGCTTAAAGCAAAAGTGGGAAATTTTATACCGCTCGAATTGGCGGAGTTTCCGACCGCTCGCAACACAAAGATATCACTTGATTTTTTAATGAAACTATGGTATCTATATTGTAGATACATTTATAGGAGGCTACCATGACTGCAAAGGTTCAGAGATGGGGCAATAGTTTGGCATTGAGAATTCCAAAACTTTTAGCTAAGGATATCCATGTGCATCAGGGTTCGGAAGTTGAGCTCTTTTTGAAAAAGGGACGGATTCTGATTGAGCCTAAAATGAAGAAAAAATTGAATCTCGGAGAATTGATTAAAAAAGTTACGAAAGAGAATGTTCATTCTGAGCAAAATTGGGGTGGACGAACGGGAGCTGAAGTGTGGTAACGAAACATCATTATTGCCCTAAACGTGGGGATATCGTCTGGCTTTCTTTCTCTCCTCAATCTGGACATGAGCAAGGAGGCTATCGTCCTGCGCTCACTCTATCCCCAGAATCCTACAACAGGAAAGTAGGACTTGCAATATTTTGTCCAATTACAAGTAAAGTTAAGGGTTATCCATTTGAGGTACCAGTTCCAGAAGGATTAAAGATTTCTGGGGCGATATTATCAGATCAAATTCGAAGTCTGGATTGGAGAGCGAGGAATGCAAAATATTACTGTACTATTTCCCCATCCGTAGTCTCAGATGTTTTGACCCATATAGAGGTTTTAGTTCAGTTTTAGGCAGACGTATCTATGGAGTCACGAACGTGGAGGAGGCGGTCGATGATTTCTGCGAGATAAGAAAGATAGTATATGAATTTGAGAGAAAATAAAAATCGTCAAAGAATTTCATGGATTCTTTGATGATTTAATGCGATATCGAGACTCCCCGGATGGGACGATTTTCGAACCGCGGATTGGGTGAGTCTGGTTGAGTTCCCCGCTTTTTAAAATATATCCTATCGCTCTCCCGCGTCCAACTTTTAGAACAAGACCTACTTTAAGCAAAAGATTAAAATCCTTGCGAGCTGTTTCGTCAGAACAGTGAATCATCTTGCAATATTTTTTGGTTGTTAACTTCTGTCTGTTTTCTAACATCCACTGAAGCGCTTTAACTTGTTTTTTATCAAGTTTGGCCTGAATTTTTATACTTAAAATATTGCGAATATCTTTTATCTTGGTTTCTTTTTCAATTTCGGATTGTACATTTCTTAACTGTTCTCTAAGGGCTTTAAGATAATAAAGAATAAAAAAAGTGGCATCCCAGTTGTGGTTTTGAGTATTCTGAAGCGCCTTGTAATATTCACTGCGATGGTGATCAAAATAATCGGAAGGAGCAAGAAAATTAATGAAATGGTAGTCTTGTTTCATTAGATAGAGATTAGATAGGGCTCTAGCCGATCTCCCGTTTCCATCATCAAAAGGGTGGACATGCGCAAAATAGAGATGAACCAAAGCTGCTTTAATTAAAGGGTGAATTTCGGATGGATGATTCATCCAGTGGAGATAAGAATCCATCATTTGCGTCACGTGTTGGCTAGGGGGCCCTTCATAAACAACTTGACCATACCCATCTACAACGTAGATCGGTCCTTTGCGGTACTCTCCTACTGTAATGGGTTTTAACTTATGGGTATTCCGCACAAGAATTTTATGAAGTTCGCAAATCATTCGGTGGCTAAACGAATTGGATCTTTGAGTGCGAATATATTCTAATGCGTCTCGATTATTAATGATCATTTGCAAAGATTCGTCTCCATAATCTTTGCGGGTAGGCTTACTTAAATGAAGCAGCGCAACTTCTAAGGAGGTTACCGCTCCTTCGATATGGCTGGAATAATAGGCTTCTTTTTTTTCGGTTTCCGACACTAAATGATCTAAGAATTTCTTAGGAAGTTTGAGGGACGCCAAAAAACCTCTATTGTTTTCAATCTCAGAAATGAGGGTTAAAAAATCTGGCAAAAGGACAAACCAAAAAGGCGCGCTATTTTTATCAACAAGTTCCACAATGGTTGCTTTACGCCGACGATCTTCTTCAATTTCGCCCCACTTTGCGGGTCCAAATTTGGCTGTGCCTTTTAGTTTATCAATATAATTGTCCATAATATAATCGCCAACTATTCGCCAATAGTATAGCCAATTTATCGCAAATTGTCCAGAGACAAATCGCCAACTTATTGCCAACTATTCGCCAACATGAGCAAACCTTTTTATTATTCTTTTCCTGACTTCGACATATTCCTTCGGAATTGGAGCATGTCAAAGTCAGGAAAGCATATAGATTTGATGAAAAACAAAAATCGTCAAAGAATTTTAGAGATTCTTTGACGATTTAATGCGATATCGAGACTCCCCGGATGGAACGATTTTCGAACTGGGAAGTGGGTCACTATTATAGAATTCCCTGAGGCATTGTTACAACAGGTAGAGCAACTTCTAAAAATTGCTGCGTAATGATATTTTAAGGTGGACTTTTGGCCTTATGCTGCGCGGCGTAAATGCGTTGATTCTAACTGATTAACAGATGCTACTCTCAAACACAATCCCATAGGTTTTAACAAATTGTCTAAACTTTTGATTTCAGGGTTGCCTTCTCTTGAAAGTATGCGATATAGACTAATCCTAGGAATTTTTGCCCGTCGGGCAAACTGACTCATGCCACCGCGAGCTTCCACCACATCTCTAAGTGCAAGTAAAAAGACTCTGCGGTCTTCGTCTTGGAACGCTTCATTTAGATAACTCACCGCATACTTCGGTTTTTTCAAACGCTCCATCAAGTCCTCGTGATAGCTGAATTTCCTTTTCATTTGTATCGCCTCCTATAATCTATCCAATAAGTTTTGGCTTTTTCAATATCCCGATTTTGAGTCTTCTTGATACCCCCCAACAGAAGAAGGACAATTTTACTCCCAATTTGGCTAAGATATATTCTATAACCAGAATGAACATGAATGCGTAGTTCATAAACACCATCCCCTACAGAGAAACAATCCCCAAAGTTTCCCAATCGAACGCGAGCAATTCTAGTATCAATAATATGCTTAATTTGACCTTCCTTAAGAGACTTAAACCACTCTCTATATGGAGCTTTACCATCCATCGTTTCGTAGTATTCAATCACCCTCAGAGTTATTTCCATCTTTCAATTTAATTGTATATTATAATATACATTCTGTCAAGGCCTTACAATTGAATTTATTCAGAATATCCATAATAAGGATTTACATGGATATACTTGGACAATGGAGAGCTGAATACGCTTCAGATGATTGAACCAACAGTGTCAGCACAATTAGGATGAGCACACTTTTCCGAGATTATTGCTCTTAATAATTTTTCTCCCGGGGTAGGACTCGAACCTACAACCCTCCCGTTACAAGTACCCCTTAAGTTTCCTTAAGGCTTGGACTATCTCATCTCCGAAGAACTGGGAGTTCTCTACGGAGCCAGGCGCTTCCCCTGTTAACTATCACAAGGTACGAACATTATGTTCTAGTCTCTGCACCTTCCCCAATAATACCGGGGCTTGGCTCAGGATTACCTTATCTTTAAATTAAAGAATTAGGCTTCCCTGAATTCACCTGGTTTTTCACTCATCTGTTTCCAGACAAGGCTGCATTATATTGCTTGGCATGAATTTCAGCATGGCAATTACTACATACCAGAATACATCGATCAAGCTCTTGCAGTACTTTCTTCCATGACCTAGTATAACCTTTAAACGCTATACCAAAGTCCTTACCACTCAAGTGATGAAATGTAAGTGCCTCCATGCATCTGCTATAGCCACAAAAAGAGCACTTACCACCTTTGTATTCCACTGCTTTAGTCTTTAATGCTTTTCTACGTCTTGAGACAAAATAATTATTTTTGCAGTTTTCACTGCAAAACTTAGTTTGTCGGCCGACTAGAATTTTATCGCATCTATGCCAAGTACATTTCATACAGCGGGATGCTCCACCATTGAGCTACCCGGGAATGGAAGGTATTATCCCAAATCCATCGAAGGTAAATCAAGCACCGGGAACACGCACCGCGTGCGTTCCTATTTTTCAAAAAAAAATATAGAATTGATTTACTGCATAAACAAAGGAGGTTACTTACATGAAGAAACTTGCGTTACTTGGCGTAGTTTTAATGATGGGCAGCTCCCTTACCATTGCTGCCGAAGAAACCAAACCACCCACAACAGCAAACACTACTCAATCACAACCAACTAAGAAAAAGATGAAAAAAGCAAAAGCAATGTACAAATGCGAACATTGCGGCATGACATCCAACAAACCTGGTAAATGCTCTATGTGCAACGTGGATATGAAAAAAGTCTAATTGCCGTCCCTTACACTCTGGGGGCAGATATTTTTTCGTTTAAAAGCATCTGTCCCCAGAACCAATTTGAAATTGCTCCTTCCAATTTGGTAATTTATATCTCGCCTCACCACACTTTTAATCAGCGCCATCTTATTTTTGGAGATATAGAAACGAATGAAATCAGTAGTTCTTGCTGGCGGTTTTGGCACGCGTTTAAGACCCTTAACCTGTAATTTGCCCAAGCCCATGGTGCCCATGGCAAATCGTCCCATGATGGGGCACATCATTGACCTTCTTGTTAAACACAACATTAAGGACGTCCTCACCATGCTTTATTTTCAACCCGAAGAAATACAAAACCATTTTCAAGACGGAAAAAAGTTTGGCGTCAAAATGAAATATCTTATCCCCCCTGCCGATCTTGGCACTGCCGGCTGCGTAAAATTTGCCGAAGAAGATTTAAACGATACCTTTATTATCATGTCCGGAGACGTGCTAACCGATTTTAATCTCACTCAAGCGATAGCCTTCCATAAAGAAAAAGAAGCTTTAGCCACCATGGTTTTAACCCGCGTTACGAATCCTCTTTCTTATGGAGTCGTCATTGTAAATGAAGAAGGAAAAATTACCCGCTTCCTCGAAAAACCCAGCTGGGGCGAAGTTTTTTCTGATACTATCAACACAGGTATTTATATTTTAGACGCTAAAGTTTTAGAAGAAATTCCCTCCAAACAGACTTTCGATTTTTCTAAAGATCTTTTCCCCAAACTACTCGAAAAAAAGAAAGCGCTTTACGGCTACATTGCCGAAGGGTTCTGGAAAGATGTGGGGGATTTAAGAGAATACCGTCTGGCTCACCGTGATATTTTAGATAGAAGAGTCAACATCAATTTCTCCGGAAAAAAGAAAGTTTTCAAGAATAACGATCAGGAATCGATCGTTTGGATAGACGATAGCGCCAAAATCGAGGAGGGTGTGGAATTTATTGGCAATTCCATCATCGGGAAAAATGCTCACATCGAACAAGGCTGCAAAATAGAGAACTCCTGTATTGGAGAAAATTGCGTCATAGGTAGCGCCAGCCAAATTTCTGGCAGCGTACTCTGGAAAGGCTCCAAAACAGGAAGAGAAACTATGATTCGAGAAGCTGTCATAGGAGAAAAAACTTACATTGGGGATTTAGCTCTTATTCAAGTAGGCTCCATTATTGCCGACGAATGCACCATAGGCAGAGAAGCAAAAATTCGTTCTAACGTAAAAATTTGGCCGCACAAAAGTCTGGAAGATGGCGCCATTCTCGCCACCAGTCTCATCTGGGGAGAAAAATGGTCTCGAAATCTCTTTGGCCCTTACGCCATTTCTGGTTTAGGAAACATAGAGATTACTCCAGAGTTTGCTGCCAAAGTAGGCGCCGCTTACGGCGCCTACTTAGGAAAAAATGCCTATGTCATTACTTCGCGCGACACTCACAAAGCGAGCCGCATGATTAAGCGCGCTCTCATCTCCGGCCTTCTTTCCGCTGGAGTCCGGGTAGGAGATATTAGAACCGCTCCCCTTCCCATTGTTCGCTACGAAATGGGTAAAGAAGGGGAATCTGGAGGCGTTCACATTCGTCAATCTCCCTTCGATCACCGCCTTCTAGACATAAAAATTTTAGATAAATCGGGTGGAGATATTTCTTTTCAGCAGGAAAAAGCGATCGAACAACTTTTTTTAAGAGAAGATTTTAAACGAGCTTCTATCGAAGAGAGTGGAGAACTGGTTACCCCTCAAAGGTCAGAAGAATATTATCGGGCGGGATTTTTGAAATCCATTCAAAAAAAGGTCATCGAGCAAGCTCAGTTTAAAGTGGTAATTGACTACGCCTTTTCGTCCGCGTCCACCGCATTTCCCGCTATTTTAGGCCAACTCGGCATTGAAGTAGTGGCGTTAAACGCCTACCATAATCCACAAAAAATCACTAAAACAGAACGGGAGTTTCAGCATTCTCTAGAACAACTCTCAAACATCGTTACCACTTTAAAAGCGGATATTGGTTTCTTAATCGACAATGGCGCGGAAAAAGTATTCATCATCAACGAGAACGGAAAAGTTGTTTCCGATGCTCAAGCCCTGGTGGCAGTCTGCGCTCTCGCCTTAAAGTGCTACGATTCCGGTTCCATAGCCGCGCCGCTCCACCAAAGTTCGGTCATAGAAAAGTTAGCAGCTAAATCCAAACTCAAAGTAGTTCGGACACCCATTATGCCGCGCAGAATCATCAGCGCCTCTCAAAGTAAAGGGATGAAGTTTGTGGGAGATGGAATTGGCGGTTTTATTTTCCCGGAATTCCAGTGCGCCTTTGACGCAATGTATACCATTGCCAAAATTATGGAAATGCTCGGCATTCAAAACACCCGTATTGGAAATTTAATTAAGGAAATCCCTTACGATTTTGAAGTACTCCATAAAAAAATTCCCTGCCCCTGGGACAAAAAAGGGCAGGCGATGCGCCTGGCCTACGAGGCTGCCAAAGATAAGAATAGTGAACTAACGGAAGGTGTAAAAATTCATTTTAAAGATGGCTGGGTCCTCATGACTCCCGATCCGGACGAAGCCTACTTCCACCTTTGGGCAGAAGCCGACCAACCTAAAAAAGCCAAAGAGCTCCTCAAAGAATATTCCGAAAAAATCGCCCGCTGGATCGACTAAATTTACTCAATAAAAAACGAGATCAGATTTTTCATCGAATTCCATAATCCAACTGAATTATTCGAGTTAATTGCATTCGGGATGCCGAGATTCGAACTCGGACTACATGCTCCCAAAGCACGCGTGCTACCGTTACACCACATCCCGGAAATTAAGAGGGACAGCTCCCTATTTTTATTTTCAAAGGAGCTGTCCCTGATATTCTATTATTTTATTTTACTTCGATTGTGGCGCCGACATCGGTCAACTTCTTTTTAATTTCTTCGGCTTGAGCTTTGGGAACGCCCTCTTTTACATTTTTAGGGGCGCCTTCCACTAAGTCCTTCGCTTCTTTTAATCCTAAACCCGTAATTTCCCGTACTACCTTAATGATAGGAATTTTCTTATCTGCAGGAACGCTGGCCAAGACAACGGTAAAATCCGTCTTCTCTTCAGTAGGAGCTCCACCGGCTGCGGGAGCTGCTCCACCAGCGGCGGGTGCGGCTGCTACGGCTACGGCTGCGCTTACTCCAAATTTTTCTTCAATTGCCTTTACCAGCTCAGATAATTCCAAGACCGACATTTTTGATATCGCTTCAATTAATTCTTCTTTTGTTGCCATTTTATAATCCTCCTCTAATTTAAATTTACGCTTTTGCTTTTTGCTGTTCTAAAGATTTTAAAACCAGCGCCAACTTCTGAATGGGCGCGTTTAAAACCGTCGCTATCTTTTGCATGGGCGAGTTTAGCATCACCGCAATTTTAGTCAACAAAACTTCTCTCGAAGGCAATGTGGCTAAAATCTTAACCTCTTTATCCGTTAAAACTTTCCCCGACAAAAACCCCGCTAGAATTTTTAACTTTTCATTACTTTTTGCAAATTCTACAACAACCTTCGCTAACCCTGCCGCGTCTCCTTTATGAAAAGCCACCGCAGTAGGCCCTGTAAAATATTTTGCAAATTCATTCAGGCCCGCTTTTTCCAAAGAGATGCGGGTCAGCGTATTTTTTACAATGCTATACTCACAGCCCAAAGGCTTTAACTTTGAGCGCAAATCATCCAGCTCCGGAGTGGCTAACCCTTGGTAGGTTGTTACCACTAAGTTGGGAAAATCTTTGATTTTCTCTTCCAACTGTTTTACTTGTTCTTGATTCTTCTTATTCGGCATAAACACCTCCAACACTTCTAATAAAAATAAAAGCGCCTTTCTATCCTTACGAGACAGAAAGGCGCTAAATAAATACTCTTTCTTGGTCTCGGTAGGCTATTTAATTCCGATGAATCGGAACCCTACTGTCTTAGACTTTGAAACTACTCTATAAAATTAACCTGGCACCGACCTACTCTTGCGGCCACTTACGCGACAACTACCATCGGCCCTGGAGGGCTTAACTACCGTGTTCGGAATGGGAACGGGTGTGACCCCTCCGGAATAAGCACCAGGAAAAAACGACCTACCCGAATAATTCAGTTTGAATTATTCGGGTTCATGATAAATTTGCTCAACTTTGCGTTTGTAAAAAGATCCAGTGATGTGGTTAAGCCTCACGGCCAATTAGTAGTGATTAGCTCCACGTATTGCTACGCTTCCACTTTCACCCTATCAACGGAGTTATCTTCTCCGAGCCTTTAGGATCTATCCCCCTTGCGGGTTCAGATCAGGAAATCCTTATCTTGGGGTGCGTTTCACACTTAGATGCTTTCAGCGTTTATCGCGACCGAACATAGTTACCCAGCGATACCCTTGGCAGGATAACTGGTACACCAGAGGTCCGTCCATCCAGGTCCTCTCGTACTATGGATAGCTCCCCTCAAGATTTCTACGACCACGGTAGATAGAGACCGTCAATTCTGTTACTTCTCCCCAATATATTGGGAATACTAACCCTTTCGGGCGTCTCAATATTTCTATTGAAATCTGCATGTTACCATGCAGTTCGGACTATATCTTATCCCTAACAATCTCGGGATCTCGGCGTATAGTCTCTGAGGTTCCTAATTTAAGCAATGTTATTTTAGTTTTGCCTTCCATGGTAAGATGCAATTTTAAGAATTGCATTCTTACGACTTGAGCAAATACTTTAAACTGATTATTTTTTACAACTAATGGATGTTCCTCAAAAAAAGGAACTATTTTCGTCGCTAGATCTAGAATGTTTTTAACCAAATACACATAAGTTCCAGCTCTATCGTACTTTGGCTTAACATATCCACATCCAAAATATTCTTGCATCATGTTTAGTACAGCCTTTTCCTTCTGACTGACCTGAAACTCGCATGCAATTCTTTTGGAATTCAGAATGTAAAAACATCCTTCTCCATCTACGAAACCACAAATATAATCAGCGGTTAGCATTATTTTCATTAGTTACCTGCGGATTGTCCTTTCAACTCTATCTCATTTAAAAAGGATTTTCCCGCATATAGCCAAGTTTATAGACAGCAGGTTTTGTTTACTGTCTCACGACGTACTGAACCCAGCTCACGTACCACTTTAATTGGCGAACAGCCAAACCCTTCCCACCTACTTCAGCGGGAGGATGTGATGAGCCGACATCGAGGTGCCAAACTTGGTCGTCGATATGAACTCTTGGACCAAATAAGCCTGTTATCCCCGGGGTAGCTTTTATCCGTTGAGTGCTGGCAATGCCACATTCCACCAGCAGATCACTAGTTCCTGCTTTCGCACCTGATCGGGATGTCTCCCTTTCAGTTAAGCCGGCTTCTGAACTTGCTCTCGATAGCCCGATTTCTATTCGGGTCGAGCCGACCTTTGAACGCCTCCGTTACCATTTAGGAGGCGACCGCCCCAGTCAAACTGCCCACCTAACAATGTCCAAGGTCTCGATATAGAGAACCTTGTTAGAACGGCAGAATTAGAAGGGTGGTATTTCACTGGTCCCTCCGTCCCAGCCAAAACCAGGACATCAAAGGGTCCCACCTATTCTACGCATCCGATTCCATCATTCAATGCTAAGATACAGTAAAGCTCCACGGGGTCTTTTCGTCTAACCGTAGTTAAAAAGCGTCTTCACTTCTACCTCAATTTCGCCGAGCCTCTCGTTGAGACAGCGCTCTCTTCGTTACTCCATTCGTGCAGGTCGGAACTTACCCGACAAGGAATTTCGCTACCTTAGGACCGTTATAGTTACGGCCGCCGTTTACTGGGGCTTAAGTTCGAAGCTTTGCAAGCCTTGCGGCCCACTAACCTCTCCCCTTGACCTTCCAGCACCGGGCAGGAGTCAGTCCCTATACATCATCTTGTGATTTCAGCAGAGACCTGTGTTTTTGTTAAACAGTCGCGAGAGCCCTTTCACTGCGGGCCCCGAAATTAATCGGGGTCATCCCTTCTTCCGAAGTTACGGGACTATTTTGCCTAGTTCCTTAACGAGAGTTCGCTCGCGCGCCTTAGGATTTTCACCCCACCTACCTGTGTCGGTTTGCGGTACGGTTTAAACCATGACTCCCTACGAGGGTTTTCTTGGCACAAAGGTCCGGTGACTTCCGTCGAATTTCTCCAACGTGGAACCAGTCTCTCAAGATAACTTCTAGGCGGATTTACCTACCTAGAACCCAAGAAACAAGTAACCCACACATCCAATGGTGGGATCACCCTACTCTATGCGTCACCCCTTAGGTACAAATGCAATGGTCCAAGTGCAGGAATATTAACCTGCTCTCCTTCATCTACGCCTTTCGGCCTCGACTTAGGACCGACTAACCCTGAGCTGACGAACATTGCTCAAGGAAACCTTAGGTTTACGGCGCACCGGATTCTCACCGGTGTTATCGCTACTTATTCCGACATCCTCACTTCAAATCGCTCCAGCACTCCTTCCGGTATGCCTTCATGGCAATTCGAACGCTCCCCTACCCCGTTCAAAAATATAAATATTTAAGAACAGCCGTGATTGCGGTGTCATGCTTTAAAGCCCCGAGTAATCTTCGGCGCGGAAATACTTGGCTAGTGAGCTGTTACGCACTCTTTAAAGGATGGCTGCTTCTAAGCCAACCTCCTAGATGTCTGAGTATTCCCACATCCTTTACCACTTAGCATGAATTTTGGGACCTAGATCGACGGTCTGGGCTGTTCCCCTCTTGCGCACCGGGCTTATCCTCGATGCGCTGACTCCTGGGACAATGGGC
>JAHFCA010000073.1 GCA_023249715.1 Elusimicrobiota bacterium | reverse complement strand
CCAATTCCTAAAAAAATAAGACCGGAATAGGTCGTTAAAAGTTCTGGGTATCGAGATAAGAACTGAGTGGACCAAAATTCCCAATGGAACCATTCCCAAGGGATATTCGTTTCATACAAGAAAGGCTGGTTCTCCGCAGAAAGCCCCATGGTTCCGAGAGTGGCATAGGTGTACCACGCTCCAACTCCAATAATTAAAACAGCTAAAAACAGAAGAACTCTTTTTAAATTGAAAGGATGAGAGCGCATCAACAAATAAAGAATGGGAGAAGCCATAAAGAGATAGGGAATTTTTAATAAAGCCGAGAGAGTAAACGTCAGCGAGCAAAAAACACCATTTGGAAAAAATTGTTTATCCCTATCCCATCGAAGGACATACCAGTAGGAGAGAAGCATAAAAAATATCGCCATCGACTCCGGCATGATAGTTCGCATAAAATAAATACGGAGGGGAATCACGCAAAAAAAGAGGGCGGAAAGAAAAGCGACTCTCTCTTCTAGAAACTCTCGCGCTATGGCAAACAGAACCACCGCGCTCAAAGCGGCAAAGAATGCGGAGAGAAGTCTTCCCCACCCTTCCCAAAAACCAAATATTTTGTAAAGGAGCGCGACCCCATAGCTATAAAGCGGGAATTGAGTTGAAGCGTATTTGGGGTTATGTCCCTGATAATCCACCTGCGGATTAAAAAAATTCATTCCTTCCTCATAATAATTTCTGGCAATGGATGCTCTTAAGGTTTGAGCCCATCCATGATAATCTAGAATAGGATTCCAAATTCCCAGAATGTGGGTGCATAAACTAAACAAGAAAATAATAAAAATTTTATGGCGTGTTTTCATACATTTAAATGTTCGCGGACAAAATTTTTAAAGAGAGAGTCATTCCCGGAATTAGAGTGGCTTATTAAGAGAGGCTCTCCGACCAAAATATTTCCGTCCATTTTATGTTGGAGGGGGATTAAGAGCAATTCATTTTTGCCCCTAAGAAGACGCCCGCATAGAATTCTAAAAAATCTTAAGCGATAGGGAGTCTGCATGGAGAATTCTTCTTGTAACTCGTTTATTTCGTTTTGAATGCGCTCTGAAGATAATCCGAGTTTGGAAAGATACGCTTTAACATCTCCCAATTCTTCAGAAGAAAACCGCCCGGTTACCGCGCAACAGGGATAATCTTTTGTTAGAATCCGAATTAAATCTTTTCTCAATTCTAATTGCGACTTCGTTTTAAATCCTTGACAGTAGAGCTTGTGGGCGAACTCTTTTATGACATAAAGAGTTCTCGCATTATGAACCACTCCGCCGCCTAAAGCCATGCAAAGAAAGTCTTTCTGGTTCAAGCTGTTTAAAATTCTAAATAGGGCCCGAGCGTAATGATACTTCTGAAAGAGAGAGCGACCGATCTTATTTCTCTCGTATGGTTGCCGGTCTATCGCCACATGTCCCTGCGCCATAAAACCGGAATAAAAAGAGGCCAAAGGAAAGGAAAGGGTATCTAAAGCGAAGGGGTCGATCGCCTGAAGGATTTTGAATTTAGAATGGGGGGCGATTTTTTTGGCAATCTCAGAGGCGGTCCAAATCAGTTTCATAATCATTGGAAACTCTTCAGAGGTAGTTTTGGGATGGGAAGTAAGAACTAAACATAAAACTTTTTTTCCCTGCCGCCTCTGGACTTTGACCCTAGAGGAAGCCTGTTCGATATGTTGCAGCGATGTTTCAGAAAGAGTAGGAGGGTCCCCTTTAAAACGGGAGCGGATTAAAATTCGGGTGATTGTATTGGCGATAAACGGAGGAGGAACGTTTAAAAATAGATTCCCGGAAATCCATCCCAGACAATTAAAGAAAAGCGAGCGAAAGCTGAATGAAATTAAGACGGTGGGAACAGCTTTTTTATAGAGTTTCTGATCGAGTGTTCTTGCCGTTTGCAAGACCCATTTTTGATATTCTTCTCCAACATTATTGGAAGAGTGGATCAATTTTTTGAGGAACTTTGTGGTTGGCTTAAAAGGTGGTTTATTTCTCCGGAGTTAATTGCCTTTTCCCAAGCTTCTAACACAGCGCCATCCCACCAGCCTTTTTTAACTTCCTCATGCATGACTTTAAATGTCCGCTCATTACTCCAGGCATCTTTATAGGATCTGCGAGAAGTTAAGGCATCATAAATATCAACGATCGTTATAACCCGGACCAGCATAGGAATTTCGTCTCCTTTTAAACCATCGGGATAACCGTCTCCGTTTAATTTTTCATGATGGTGCCGAATTAAAGGCAAAGCATCTTTGGCGGAACGCAGCCGCTCGCAAATAGTATACCCCACCATAGGGTGGCTCTTCATAATCTCGAACTCTTCGGGAGTAAGCTGTCCGGGCTTAAGTAAAATAGAATCGGGAATAGATACTTTGCCCACATCGTGCAACAATCCTCCATGTCCCAGAATTTTTAATTCTTCCTCGCTGCAGCGCAGTATTTTTCCCAAAGCCACCGCATATTTAGAAACACGATCGGAATGGCCCAACGTAAAAGGATCTTTCGCCTCTATAATTCTGGCTAAAGAAAATACAACACTCTCCGCGTTATCTAAATCGTTCAATTTATTTTCTCCTATAACCCCGGGCTAATTCTACCGTGTTTTTTAACAACATCACAATCGTCATAGGCCCCACTCCCCCTGGAACAGGAGTAATCCAGCCCGCTTTTTCTTTAACAGATTCAAAATCGACATCGCCCCAAATTTTTCCTTCGCCATCTCGATTAATCCCAACATCGATCACCACCGCGCCCGGCTTTACCATGGAAGCTGTAACGAATTTAGATTTTCCAATCGCAGCGACTAAAATATCCGCCTGAGCGCAACACTCCTCTAAATTTTTTGTTTGAGAGTGAGCCACGGTTACGGTTGCATTCGCGGCTAATAAAAGCGCCGCCACCGGTTTGCCCACAATGACCGACCGCCCTATGACGACCGCCTGTTTTCCAGAGATAGATTGATCGGTCGATTCCAAAAGCGCCATAATCCCATGGGGAGTACACGGCAAAGGAATAACGGAATCCTTTTGGGTTAATTCTTTTTTATCTTTTGCGGATAAAAGACGGCCTAAATTATAGGGATGGAAACCGTCCGCGTCTTTTTGGGGAAGTATGGATTCTAAAACTCTATGAGAATCCACCTGAGAGGGAAGGGGCAGCTGGACTAAAATGGCATGAACTTTTTCGTTACGATTAAGTTCCTCTACTGCGGCAAGCACCTGTTCCAGGGACGCCATCTCGGGAAGATGGTAATCGAAGGAAGCGATCCCCACCTCCTGGCAGGCGCGATGTTTGTTTTTTACATAAATTTGGGAGGCCGGATTATTTCCTACCAACAGAGTGGCAAGGCCGGGAGACAATCCCTGGCTCTTTAAAGATTGGACTTCTTGCTTTAATAGCTCTTTTATGGAACCCGCTATTTTTTTACCGTCAATAATATGAGCCATTGTGGATTCATTCTATCCAATTCTTACACTCTAAACAATTCCATTCTCTAAATTTTTAATAATCTTTAAAGTGGACTTCGATTTGTTAAGGGTATAAAAATGAATTCCGGGAACTCCGCGCGCTAAAAGTTCCCTACATTGCGCTGTGGCATAACTCACCCCTTTTTCGAGCAACGCCTCTTTATCATTTTGAATAGGTTCCAATTCCCGAATGAGTTTTTTAGGAATTTTTGCGCCGCACATTTGAGTAAATTTTAAAATCTGGTTAAAGTTGGTGATCGGCATAATTCCGGGGATAATGGGAACAGTAATTCCCCTTGCCCGAATGGCTCTTTCAAAATCAAAAAATTCCCGATTCTCAAAAAAAAGTTGAGTGACAATAAAATCGGCCCCGCACTTTACCTTTTGGGCCAAATAGTCCCAGTCTTCTTCTTTATTGCGAGCTTCAATATGCCCCTCGGGATATCCGGCCACCGCAATACAAAAATTGTAATGTTTGCGAATAAACTCCGTTAACTGCCAACCATTTTTAAAACCGTTGGAGTGAGCGACAAAGCTTTTTTCTCCTTGAGGAGGATCCCCCCTTAAAGCGATGATATTCTCGATACCCGCCGATTGTATTTGGTCTAAAATTTCTTTAAGTTCTTTTTGAGAATGACCCACGCAGGTGAGATGCGCCATCGCCTCGATGCCGATTTCCGATTTTATTTTTTGAACAATCTGAACTGTTTTATCCTTTGTCCCTCCCCCCGCGCCATAGGTTACGGAAACATAGCCTGGGTCTAGAACTTTTAGCGCCCGCACTGTTTCAAAGAGTTGCGCCATTCCTTCTTCCGTCTTAGGGGGATAGAATTCGCAGGAAAAGGTAGGCTTTTTATTTTTTAATAGATCGCGAATTTTCATGGGACAATAAAGGAACACTCCCCGTCCATCTCAAAGGTGGCCCGGCGGATGGCTGCCAAATCTTGGCTAAGCTCCCCATCCCGCATGATCCAAATGGGAGAAGCGGTCTCCAAAGTTAAGTGAGAGCTGTTAATTCTTAAAATAGATTTTTCCCCTGTTTTTTTTAAAAGCGGTTTTCCACGCTTCCCTAAAAACAGCTTCGTAATGAGCTTTATTTTATTCATGCGGCCGACAAAGAAAAATTCTAATTGGGCATCGGTAGGATCGGAATCCCGCGTAAAATGAAGCCCGCCCGAAAAATAGGGAGCATTGGCGCAAACCATCATTAAAAAATTCCCTTCCAACTTTTTATCTTCCCAGGTGAGTTGGATATGAATGGGTTTTAACGACTGAATGTCCTTTAAGGAACTGCTTTTTTTATTATTCGGGGCTACTCTTCCAAAACCAGCGTTATTTAAAAAAAGGTGGCGATTCACTTTGGCGATTCTAAATTTACGGAGTTTCCACTGGAGCATGGACTCTAAAAGAGGTTTCCATTCCCCCTTTTTTAGCCCTAACCCTCGAGCAAAATCGTTACAGGTTCCAAACGGAAGAATTCCCAGAGGAATTTTTGAAAGAAGTTTCTTGTCCCCTAAAAAACTAATGGCGCGGTTGAGAGTGCCATCCCCCCCAATGACCACAATTGCGTCGTACCCAATCCCTAATATTTGATTTAAAAATTTTTCGGTGGAATCTTTTAGAGCGGGATTGACACTATAAAAATCCTTTTCAATTCCAGAAAAATTTCTAATTTCATTTTGAACAAGAGGAAATTTTGTCTTCCACTTTTTGGAAGGATTACAGAGAAAGGCAACCTTCTTCATTGCAGAACTAGCGATAGTTAATGAATTGTAAATCTAAACCAAAATCTTTGTTGCGTAAATGATGCATGGTGTTTTGAAGTTCATCCTTACTTTTAGAAGCCACTCTTACCTGATCTGCCTGAATGGAAGGAGTGACCTTTAATTTTAAATCCTTAATTAATTTTACGATCTCTTTGGCTTTCTCTGAGGGAATTCCCTGTTTTAACTTTACCACTTGGCGCACCGTTGCTTTTTCCGCAGGTTCTATTTTTTGGTAGTCGAGCGCCTTTAAAGAAACTCCCCGCTTAATGAGTTTATTCTGTAGAATGTCTATAACACTTTTTAATTTTCCTTCATCGTCGGAAAATAAGGTAAGGGACGGCGCTTTTTTATCAAAATCCACTTTAGAAATAGAGCCTTTAAAATCAAATCGGGTGGCCATTTCTTTATTAGCCTGCTGAAAAGCGTTTTCTACTTCTTGTAAATCTGTTTTTGAAACTACATCAAAAGAAAATTCATCGGCCATGATATCACTCCTTATTTAATTTTTTATCCATTAGCTCTTATGTGTTGCTAAGGGAAACTTTTTAGAGAAAGTTTTTATTTCTAAAGAAATTTTCTTTAACGCGTTCTCGTCATGGCGGTTCAAAAGGGCCAGATCGATCCAGTCGGCGATGCGCGCCATCTCCCGCTCTTTCATGCCACGCGTGGTTAATGCCGGAGTTCCAATACGAATTCCAGAAGCCACAAACGGTTTTTGAGGATCATAGGGAATGGTATTCTTATTGACGGTAATTCCCGCTTTATCCAGAGACTCTTCCGCTTCTTTTCCCGTTATATTTTTGGGGCGGAGATCGACCAAGAAAAGATGGGAATCGGTTCCGCCCGTTACAATTCTATATCCCTTTTTTTCTAAAGCGCCTGCAAAAACTTTAGCATTTTTTATCACTTGAACTTGATATTTCTTGAAGGAGGGCTTCAGCGCTTCCCCTAAAGCCACCGCTTTAGCCGCAATGACGTGCATAAGCGGCCCGCCTTGAGTGCCCGGAAACACAATTTTATCCAACGTTGGAGCATAGCGCTCTTTGCACATGACAATGCCCCCGCGAGGACCTCTTAGAGTTTTATGAGTCGTGGTAGTAACAAAATCGGCATAAGGCACAGGAGAGGGGTAAACCCCCGCTGCGATGAGCCCCGCATAATGGGCGATATCGGTCATAAGAATGGCTCCTACTTTATCGCAAATATCTCTAAATCGTTTCCAGTTGAAGACTCGGGAATAGGCGGAGGCTCCCACACAAATAAGTTTTGGTTTATGTTCCAACGCTAACTGTTCGGCTTCATCTTCATCGACTAATTCGGTATCTTGGCGCACTTTAAAACCTATTACTTTATAATACTTCCCAGAAAAATTCATGGGATGGCCGTGAGAAAGGTGCCCCCCATGCGGCAAGTGGAGCCCCATGATGGTATCCCCAATATTTAAACAGGCAAGATAGACCGCGATATTGGCCTGTGTTCCCGAATGAGCCTGAACATTCGCATGATCGCACCCAAATAACTTTTTTGCGCGTTCGATAGCGAGCGTTTCCGCGACATCCACCCATTCACAACCGCCATAATAGCGCTTTCCGGGCAGTCCTTCGGCATATTTATTGGTAAGTACCGATCCCTGAGCTTCCAAAACCGCCTCCGACACATAATTTTCTGAGGCGATGAGTTCTAACTTCTCTACCTGACGGCGCCTCTCCCCGTCAATGGCCGCATAAACTTCTTTATCTTGTTTTTTTAGCGCTTTCATTTAAACTCCTTTAAATTCTTTTCTTAAGAACGATAATCCGCGTTTATTCTTACATAATCGAAGGAAAAATCACAGGTGAAGTATTTCCACTCCCCCTTTCCCAATCCCAAAGAAATTTTAAGAGGAA
>JAHFCA010000072.1 GCA_023249715.1 Elusimicrobiota bacterium | reverse complement strand
AAATTTCCTTCGCCCAACGCCTGAGCTCCCGCGGTCAATTTTCCAATGGGGCGGCTTAAGCTGATCGCAAAAATTAGGGCGAACAAAAGCCCAATTCCAAATGCTCCGCCCGCCACATAAATAATAATTCGTGTAATTCTAGAAATCGATTCTTGAATGCTCTGCTCCACTTTGTCCTGATAAAACGCTAAATAAACGGCGCCCGCTCGCCCTATGGGAGAGTTCACCGGCAAAGAAAAACTTAAAATGTTGCGGCCATCGGGCAACGGAATAACAGTGCTGCCAATATCTTTCATGGCTCTATCAATCACTAATTTTTCATTCGCGCCCATGGCGGCCACAAACATTTCATTTTTTCCCAGAATGAGCTGCCGTTCACTATGCACAAACGTGGCGTAAGCGATTCCCTTTACGGTAGCGACTAGAGATTGCACGTAATTGTAGGCAAAAATATCGTCGCGGGAGATCAATGATTCTTCACAAACTTTTTTAAGATTGTTCAGAGAGGTCTGCTGCGAATTATCAATTTCCTGAAGGACTAATTTTTTTAAGAAGTGGAGGGTAGTGTAGGAAGTGCCGGTGACAACAATGGCTACTAGAAAGATGGAGAATAAAACTAAACGGGCGCTTAACTTCATTCCGTTTGGGACTGCTCTCCAGAAGCGCCTTGAGAGCCCGTTTGTTGGGGTGAACCAGAGACAGGTTTTTCTACATCAATTACTTTCAACGGTGAACCTTCCTTTAACTCTTGCGGTCGCTGTATTATAACTTGTTCTCCAGAAATAAGTCCAGAGGTAATTACCGTATGAGTTAAAGAAACATACCCCACTTGCACCGGCCGCATCTCGGCCTTATTCTCTTTGCCCACCACATACAGCCTATACCCTTCTTGGGTTTTTTCTAACGCATCGTTGGGCACGCTGATGACATTGTCTTTCTCAAAAATGATAATGCGGCTGCGGGCGAACATTCCGGGCAAAAGCAGTTTTCCGGTATTGGGCACTCGCGCTTCCACCATGAGCGTCTTAGATTGTCCCTGCACCAATGGTGAAATATTTTCCACCTTTCCTTTAAATTCCACATTGGGATAGGTTTCCACAGTAGCCGTCACTTGTTGGCCGGGAAAAATTTTGTCGATCTCTTTTTCTATGACGCCAATGCGGATGAGAACGGAATTTAAACTCACCAAAGTTCCCACTTTTTTTTGCGAGGTGATAAATTCTCCCACTTCTATTCCTTTATCCCCAAAAATTCCTTCTTGAGTGGCTACCAATACCGTTTTAGAAATTTCGCTCTGAGCAAAATCGTATTGGGCTTTGGCTTCTTCTAAACGGTCTTTAGAAACTCCACCGAGCGCGTACAATTTTTCGTATCTAAAATATTCGGACTTCGATTTTTCCAGTTTTATGCGGGACTGGGTTTGATCGAGCTGGGCAATCACTTGGCCTTTGCGAACGTTATCTCCTTCCCGCACGTTGAGAGATCTCACATTCCCTTCGGTTTGGAATCTTAGTTCAATTTCGGAGCCGCCGGCTACGGTGCCCACAGCGCTTAAAATATCTTGGAATGGAGCGGGAACGGCTTGCATGATGTTGACGGAAACTTCTGTGAGCTCGGCCGCTTTCTTTTCTTTTTGAACCGCTTCTTCTTTCTTGGAATTCATATGCTTAAGGGTGAGAATAGTTCCTACAATAATACCCGCCAAAAGGATACTGGCAATGCCAATAGAAATGGCCTTATGCGATTGTATCCACCCCATAAAGCCGCCGCTTTTTTTATTGTCGGGAACGGCGGGCGCTTTGGCTTCCACTTTTTTTTCGGGCGCGCTAGGAGCACGGGGAGCCGCTTGAGGGACTGCAACTACCTCTGCGACGGGAACCGGTTGCGCTGGTGGCATCGGAGGAACTATTGGCAGTGGAACAGGTTTAGGCAGAACTGGCTTCTCCTCTTCCTCAATTAAGAAAGATTTAGCTGGGGGTTTGGGAGCTGCTTTTATGGAGGCTCCCACAATATCTTCGCCCCCTTTAGCCCCTTTATAAGACGCGAGCAGTGTTTCTACTTCTTTGGTGAGATAACTTCTTCTAAAAGGTTTGGTAATGTATTGGTCCGCTCCCAAGCTGAGGGCGGTTTGTCTGTCGAAATCGGAATCTCTCACCGTTAGAAATATTACAGGAACTTCTTTTGTCTTAGGGTTATCTTTTAATTTTTGGCAGAGAACCAGCCCGCCCATTTTTGGAACTTCTAAATCGAGAATAAAAAGATCCGGGGGATCTTGCAACGCTTTTTCCAACCCTTCTTCCGCGGTTTGAATAAAGGATGCCTCGTGCCCTCTCTCTTTTAACGTATCCATAATTACTTCGCAGAGTTGAATGTCGTCGTCTACAATTTGAATGCGTCCCCGAACATGGGAATCTCCCTCGGCACCCACTACTCCTTTTTCTACACTGGCCGGAGAGGCCGCTTTAGAGAGCGCCGCTTTACGAGCATTTACTAAAGTTTCCACTTCCTTAATGAGTTGGCTTCTGCGAAAAGGTTTAGTGAGGTATTGGTTGGCGCCAAAATTAAAGGCGGCTTGGCGATCGTAGTCGGAATCTCGGACGGAAAGAACAAGGATAGGGGTATCTTTTATGGGCTCAAGAGCTCGCAGCCTCTGGCAGAGCACAAAACCTCCCATTTTGGGGATCTCCATATCCAAAATAAAAAGGTCGGGCTTAAGTGTGGGGGCCTGGGTGAGAGCTTCTTCGGCGGTTTGCGCAAAGGAGGTCTCATAGCCGGTATCCGCCAGGATTTGTGTTACCACCTGGCACAGTTGCGGATCGTCGTCAACAACTAAAATACGCACACAAGACACTCCATAAAAACCATATCTACATATATATACTATAAAAGATCGAGTAAGTTCAAACCACGTCCTCTCAGTACCTTAAAGGATAGGGGTATTTAAAGAATTGTCAAGGGGGTTTTAGGAAAAAAAGCGCCGCGCGTGTTAAAGACAACTGTTAGGGAATTAGGGGGAAGTTGCCAGTAACTTTAAACGCGCGGCTAATTTTTCGAGGGAGCAGCACCAAAGGGGTCCTTTCTCCCCCACGATTACGCATTTATGCGTATAAATCTTGAGCTTCTTGTAGTCTCCTCCATATTAATAATTTCCCTAACAATCGTGGACGTAATGAGCTGGTACACTTTTATTCTCATAGAGCTCTCCCCGCCCAGGGCGAGTCTCTCTTCTCTATCGGTAATAATGTCTAATCCTAAAGCGGCTAACCCATCTTGGGTTAACGTTCTGTAAATTTTCCGAACGTCAATTTTTCTCCCTTGGGCAGCATAGAAGCGCGCTCTCTTATTGATAACCTCTTCGCCAATATTATATTTATCTATCAAGATTTTTGTTATCGTTTTTTTAATATCCTCTACTTTGCGGTTTTTAGCGACAATGGCGATGGCCTCTTCGCCGGCGGAACCAATGAGCTCTTTGGCGATCGCTTCCACCATGATGGCTCCCTCTTCGTTGCCGGGTTCGAATACGGAATCCGCGATAAATGTCTTGGTCGGTTTGGGTTGATTTTCCGCGCCGGAAATCTCGGACAAATTCTGTTCCGGCTGCGTTGCTTGAACGGCTAGCGCCAGAGTTCGGGTAAATAAATCTTCAAATCGTTTACCCATGAATGGGAATAATTTTAATTTTCTATTCGACTCCTCTAAATTTAAGGAGCTATCCGCCATATCTAAAATTCCTAAATATTGGTTGAGGTAGTTGGGAGCTATTTCTGGAGCTATGGAAACGGAGCCTGTTATTAAAGTTTCAATCTGCGCTTCTACTTGCACACGGTTCGCTGCGGTAGGATTTTGCGCCAAGGCCAACGCCAACTGTATCACTTGGAATTCCACCTGCTGTACGTGCTCAAAATAATTAGAAGCAACTTTTTGTTTAGGCGCGTAAAAAGCGAGCTGAGCCAAAAGGTTGCTTTTTAGTTGGCGTAGGGAGTAATTCTTGCTTCTCAGTTTTGCTTCCTCTTGTTTTAAGAAAAATTCCGCGTTCACACCCGGTTTAACAAAGTAGCGAGTGTAACAAACTGCCAAAACAACTATGGCGATAAGCGGGACTACGAGTGGGTTGATCGCCGCTATGGAGGTTACACCACCCAAAGTGGCCGCATGGGCGGAGGAGAAAGCATCCAAACCAAAGAACGCTAATCCCCCAATAGCGACAGTGGAAACGATTTTTTTCACGGTTGACAAAACCGAAGTTGTAAGCTCGTTCAATTTAAATTCATCGGTCTGTTCGACCGTGTATTCAACCGGTCTGTTGTGGGGGCGCGAGTCTCCATACATAATGCGATTATAGGTAACCGTGCCACCATCGTTATTTAAGGTAAAGCGAACGATTAAATCCCTATAACCCTTTGTGGAATATTCATAGATAGACTCCGCATTTAAGTCAAAAACTTTAAACAGCGGGCCGCCGGAATATTCCCGGTAAATCATGCCAATATGGCGACCGTCGGGGCTGAATTGAACTTGTCGAGTATCATTAATCCAGTATCCCAAGCGTTTTTGGCTAACTATTTTTTCGGAGTAAGAATAGGGGTGATCCCTCCTTACGACCAAATCATAATAGTAACCTCCCTGCTCCTCTTGATTGGGGGCCTGTTTTAAAATAACCTTCAAATTTGTTCTTTCTTCGAATCTTCTGTCCGCATTTTCCTCGTACAAGGCAAGAGGGATTTCCACCCTCATATGAGAAGTTTCGCCAGATTTGTAATTTGTCACCATGGGCCCGCCGCTCACCAGATCTTTAGCCGCCTCAAATTCAATGACAGGTTTATAGGTAAGATCTACTGAGTAAGCGTTCCACTTCATATTTTCAATCGAGTAAATTTGATTGCCACTTTCATCTCTATATTGGCTTTGTAAAAGTTCTCCTTTTACATTATAAAGATGAAGGGAATGGAGGTAGGTAATGCCATATTTCGTGAAATCGAAGGCATAGGTGCGCATGAGCACAGCTATAGTTTTGCTGTCCGGGCTGAATTCTACATGGTAGTTGCTGCTGTAACCGCCGCCTCCCATATAGATCTCTTTTTTTGCTCCGGTATTTGCGTCTTGAATAATAAGAACCGTATAACTCGTATGCGGGCTAACGGCAGCGACCGTTTTCCCATCGGGTGAAGTAACGCTTGTTTTATACTCCATTGGAATGGGAGCGGGCGTTGCCGAAGGCGTCGCAGAAGGTGTGGCATTTCCAAACCCATCGTTAGAAATAGAGGGAGACCGCGTCGGCTCCGGGGTAGGAATTGTCACCACAGGAACTTCTGGCTTGGCCACAACGATCTTTATGTTTGGAACTATTCTAATACCCGTATCAGAGGAAGCTGAGGCAGCTGGTGAATTTGTAGAGATGGGCGAAGCGGATGACATTATTTTTGGTAACCCCACCGCCGCGCAAGCTTGGCTAGCGACTAATAGCGCAACGGCTACCAATGTTCCGCTAATTCCAGCAACATAATTAAACATTCTATCCACACTATTTTCTAAGTATTTACTGTTTGCGCCTTTATTAGTCTTGTAAATAACTGCAATTATAACTGTCACAACAAGAACCAATAGTGGCAACCCAATTAATACATCGGTCATCAAAGTGTTTAAAAATGGATAAAAATAGCTCGGATCCCTCGGCGCCGCCGCTCCATTTAAAAATGGAATCGCGAGTAACCCAGCGATAACTCTGGGAATAATATTTTGCCTAGTTACTGTTACTTGAATAGGCGCGGCACGTAAAGATCCAACGAATATTTCTAGAACTGTTCTATATTCCCGGCCATTGCTGCCGGTAAGCGCCGCGGACAACATGGAATCTTCATGATCCGGCCAAACCTTGCTCAAAGCTTGACTATAAAGTTTATTTACTTTTTTAAAAGTTGTTTCTTCTTGGGTTGGCTCTATGCTGGGTTGAATTGCGCGCATCACCGCTAAATAGCGCGGATGCAACACAAACGCTCGAGTTTCCCCGCTCTTTAATATTTTATATAGCTGGTCTATAACAGATTGAACAGTATCTATATACTCTTTCTCTGTAAAATAAATTTCTCTCGGCCTATTTTTCCCAGCAAATAAACTCCCCAAAACTGGAATGCCGAATAAATTGCCTAAAATTCCTGAGGAATTTGGTAGATGAGAGTTTCTTTCTGGATCTTTAGCAGGCGTTTTTCTGTAAGGGAGCGATATTTTTCTTATTTTAGATAATGTCCTTTTCTCTCCCGAACTAATTTTGACCCCTAGAAAACTACTTTCCCTGGTCATTATCTCTTTTAAAACTTTAAATTGTACGTCTACATAACCTTCTTCTAAACTAATTGAATCAATCTGTATAGGTAATTTTTCATATGTAGGGAACCACGCATCTTTCATATCTCTTTCATCGATATTATTAAAATCCTGTACTTTTTCCCCGGTATCCCAAGTGTAGATAGCAAGACTATCGCTATGGTCAATACCATCTAAATATTCTCTTTCTTCATCAAAACCATGAATGTTATAGTGATTTTTGAATTTTATCCCGATATATTTACGATCCGGACTGAAATAAATTTTTTCAACGCTCACATATGTAACAAAGACTTTATCTATTGAATGAATAGACCTAGGTCTAATATTGGCTCTTTTAGCCATATCCGTAACATCTAACTTCTTAATAACTTTCCCGGTCTTTGCATCGGAAATAATAACAGAGCTTACCAAAACTCTTTCATCTTTATTGTTGTAATTCGTTACTGTTTCTTGAATCACTTTTATTTTTTTGTCTGGACTAGGACATAGGGAACGACGTATCTCGTTATTAGATGGGACATCCTTCTCGTTGGCATAGGCTGGCTCACCCAAGAAGTAATTGGACAAGAAGTGAAGGAACTTTTTACCCTGGTTTTCCGTCAGAGATTTACCTAATTGAGCGTTGACTGCTCTAGATTTATCTGTTACTCTAAAGTTAGATATGAAATTCTTTAATACTGCCCGCAGACGATTACTTTCTACAGCGCTGGCCAACTTATCTGTCCTTTTATTTTCCGCGGGAACAGTGAGCGATGTGTTTCTCTCTTTTAAATTATCTACTAAATGGATAATATATTTATCAGCATTTGCTCTTATGTTTTTAGCTCTTATTTCTGAGCCGGGCGACACAGAGCTAAAAAATTTGGAGGGATCATAATATGGTTGAGATGATGTTGGGCGCTGTTGCAGCGGG
>JAHFCA010000071.1 GCA_023249715.1 Elusimicrobiota bacterium | reverse complement strand
CATCTTCGGCGTTTAAGGTCTCTAAGAGGTCCACCCTTTCGTGCTCTAGAATTTTACGGATTTCAGATAAAGTTCTCAACTCATTTTCTACGACTAGGATCTTTTTTTTATGGCGCATCTGGCTCACTTTTTATCCTTCTATAAAAGACTTTTTGCGTACCGTAGGGGGCGTTTCTAGTAGAAGTCTAACCCCAATACGTTTCTTTGTCAAGGCTTAAATAAATGATAAAAGAATATAATTTTACCGTCGATAAAACTGGTTCTAATCTTAGAATTGATCTTTATTTAAAAGAAAAAATTAAAGAATTTTCTAGGTCCCAAATCCAAAGGTGGATGCGGTTGGGAGGTGTTCTTTTAAATGGGAATACCGCGTCTCCTGCCGCCGCTCTTAAAGGAGGGGATCAAATTAAAATTCATATTCCACAGGAAGAAATTCGATTAGTTCCGGAAAAAATTCCGTTAGATATTTTATATGAAGATGCTTCTCTTCTGGTTCTCAATAAGCCGGCGGGACTGGTGACTCATCCAGGCTTTGGAAATAAAAAAGGAACTCTTGCCAACGCGGTGGCCTATTATCTAAAACAATGGGTGACAGACACCCATTGTTTTTCACGCATGGGGCTCGCCCACCGTCTCGACAAAGAAACCTCGGGAGCTATTGTGGTCGCAAAAAATAGCTCCGCCTTAACTCATTTAACTCAAAGTTTTAAAGATCATTTAGTCAAAAAAGTATATCGAACGATAGTGTGTGGTTCTATGAAATTAAGCCAGGGAGAAATAGAAGGTTCCATTGGCAGGAAATATCGCTCTACACAAATGGAAATTGCCGCTTCCGGTCGGTATGCTAAAACCGATTTTAAAGTTTTAAAGAAATTTAAAGACTATACGTATTTGGAAGTGTATCCAAAAACAGGGCGTACGCATCAAATTCGTCTGCATCTAGCTAAAATTGGCTATCCCATTTTAGGAGATAAAACGTATGGGCTAAAAGAACCTCTAATCTCCCGACAAATGCTGCATGCCTATTCCATATCATTTTTACATCCGGTAAAAAAGAAGCCATTCCATGTTACCGCCCCTCTTCCTACAGATTTCAAAGAGATCCTTAAATCTTTAGAAAACAAAGCAGCCTAAAACTTTGTTAGTATTGTAATATAATAATTTACCAATGCAACAATTAAGAGATAATACCTTCTTGTCTATCGTTATTCCTATCTACAATGAAGAGCGTCGTATTCTTCCCACTCTTCAAAAAATAGTCCAATTTATTCGCGCCAACAATATCGAGTGCCAGATGGTTGTTGTTGATGATGGGAGTCAGGATCGGTCCCTAAGCATTATCCAGGATTTTTTTGGCTCGGATTATCATTTAAAGGTCATTCAAGGCCGTCCCAATCGGGGAAAAGGGTGGGCAGTCCAACAAGGAATGCTTGCCGCAGCTGGGGAATGGATTATATTTATGGATGCGGATCTTTCTGTACCAGTAGAGACACTGAATCTTTTTTTAAAAAAAATTAAGGAAGGGTGGGATATCGTCATAGGAAGCCGTCGAGTACCGGGAGCGCAAATAACCCAACGCCAGCCTTATTTGCGAGAACAACTGGGAAAACAATTTACAAAAATCTCTAATTTGATTTTAGGCACTCAATTTAAAGACTTTACATGCGGTTTCAAACTCTTTAAAAAAGAGGCTGCGCGGCTCCTTTTTACGGACCAACAGCTATGGAACTGGAGTTTCGATTCTGAGATTCTATTTTTAGCTAAAAAGCGAGGATTAAAGATAGTAGAATACCCTGTCCAATGGACAAATTCTAAGGATACCAAGGTTCAACTCTTTAAAGATATTCCCGCTTCATTTTGGGGATTACTAAAAATACGTTACCTCCATTGAAAAATAAGAAGAGGAGGTTGGAAGGTTTAATTATTTATGGAGGGGTGGGTCTTCTTACCTTTTTTCTTACCACTATTTTTAGCTTTAGATCCGTTATCACGCATGATTATGGTGTTTTATTAGATAGAATTTTCCGGATTTATCTGGGGGAATTTCCCTACCGGGATTTTAATCTTCCGACGACTCCCCTCACGTATCTTATTCAGGCTGCGGTATTTAAAATTTTTAGCCCCACAGTTTATTGGATGAA
The DNA here is from genome assembly GCA_023249715.1 of Elusimicrobiota bacterium. Classification (GTDB taxonomy): domain Bacteria; phylum Elusimicrobiota; class Elusimicrobia; order 2-02-FULL-39-32; family 2-02-FULL-39-32; genus JAHFCA01. Next base: position 5,183 of record JAHFCA010000071.1, on the reverse strand, counting down.
AATGAGTCTTTCCACAATGAACACTATTTTAGTTTGTGGGGCAATTTATACGGTTCGTAAATTTCTTAAAACTCCGCTAATCCTAATACTTTTATTCGTTATCCCTATCGCTGTCACTTGGTCTCCAGGGATTATTCTGATGCACCCTTGGTACGATTTCGACGCTAATTTTTTCGCTTTCTTTACCCTTTTTTCATTGCTTTTTTTTAACCATAGCGAAAAAAAATATTGGCTTCCGATTGCTGGAGTCTGGTGTGGGTTAAGCATTTTAAGCAAACAAAATATTGGGATGGGATCTTTTCTGTCCAGCCTTTTATTTTTAATTATTTTAAGAAATTCTTGGAAAGAGCGTTGGATAGCAATGGTCTATTTCCTTGCTGGGACAACCTTGGTGGCCGGCGCTTTTGGCGCCATTCTTTTGTGGAATAACGCCTTATCCCCCGCAATAGACTGGATTTTTGTTCGAGCTTCCAGAAGAAGTGGAAACCTTCTTGAGCAAGCTTTCCATGTTGTTTTCCGTTGGAATCACAACTTTGTTAAATATGTATTCCTGCTCTATGCCATAAGCGCTTTTTTATTTTGGAAAGCGGTTCTTCAGGGACAAAGTTCCGCTCGTCTTAAATTCGGAATTGTGCTCTATGCCTTTATTACAGTTTGGTTTAGCTGTTTGGCGGAAGGAGGAAACGATTATCCTCAGCAACAAATCTACTTAAGTTTACTTTGCCCACTATTATTTGGATTTTGTATTCAGGAAAACTGGCGGAAAACTTTGCGAAATTTTAAGTTCTGGATGGTGAGTCTAATCTGTTTTATTATGATTTTCTGGCCGGTTTATAAAAATTGGAACATTCCCTTTAAATTTGGAGTGGTCAAATGGAGCGTAGACACTCCTCGAATGAAAGGGTATTACTTTCAATACTCGGATTATCGTTTTGTAAAAGATCTTTTAGATTTTGAAACACACATTCCAAAAAATGAAAAGATTTTCCTTTGGCCAGATCCTATTTTTTTCTATTTTGCTACGGATCGGAAACCTCTTACCCCTTTAAGCGGTTTTGTGATTACAGCGTGGGAATCACCGCAAGAAGATAACGACCAAATCAGAGAATTATTGGAAGCGGAAAAAGTCCCTTGGGCTATTATTGGACAGGAAACCTATTTCGATTTTGGTTATTTACGGTTTGGGATTCCAATGAGTTGGGATCAAGCAGTTAAAAAGAATATCGCCATGACAAGTCGGGGAGATATGTCCAAACTCAGAGATTATTTATATAAGAATTTTGAAGAAGTGAAGGGTCCCGTTGGTTATTGGGCCCTAAGACGAAAAGGTATCCAATAAATACGGTTTCTAACCGTATTTATAAGAAACGCCAAAGCCGCCCCGCGGGGGTTCCCACTTAATGTTGTTAAAGGGGCAAATCATCCGAGCAGCGCCGCATTCAATGCAGTTTTCATAGCCAATCACTATTTTCTTTTGTGATTCCACCCAATCATACACTTTGGCAGGGCAAACCTTTGTGCAAGGTTTGTCTTTACATTGGGTTAAACAAATCTTGGGATCGGGAATGGCTATGTGAGATTGGTGGTCATTCTTAAAATTTAATGTTCCTAATTTTTCTTCTACGCTAGCCATTTAATTTCCTTTTGCGAGGGATTTAAATTTAAAGGCTCCTTTTACAGCCCCTTTAAATAGTCCCATTACATTTTTGAATGTCAGTTCGGATTTAATTAGGTTTCTTACGGCTCTATGCCGAAAAACTCTTTTTAAAATAGCGGATTGAACTTCTCTTTTCGATCGCCCGTCCACATTAAAATATTCATAAGCCGCCTGCGAAACTATTTCTGGCAAATCGGTTAATAGTTCTGGGCGGCTTTCAATTTCTTCTTCTAAATCTTTATGATCAAAAAGGTCCGGCATAATAAAACTTTGTCTTAATTTCTTTTGGTAACTAGAGAGCGCTCGGCTGGAAAAATCTCCCTTATTTTTTGCTTCTACTACCGTTTCTGCCGCCAGTTTTCCCGCCGTCATCGCTAAATTAGATCCTTCTCTATGGGACGGGTTCACCATCTGCGCGGCATCTCCGGCAACTAAAAATCCATCGGCGTAGAGAGGAGGCATGGAATTATAGCCGCCTTCGGGGATCAGGTGTCCGGAATACTCCACAGTTTTTGTGCCTCGGATCAATGGCTTTAGAATGGGATGCTGCTTCATATTTTCTAAGAGGTCATAAGGGGTAATTCCGGTTTTCTGAAAGTGGGATACTTTACACCCAACCCCTAAAGAGAGAGTTTCTTTATTGGTGTACAAGAATCCATATCCCAACATCCCTTCCGTAATTTTTCCGAACATTTCAAAAGTGGTTCCTTCGTTTCCATCTAGACAAAATCTCTCTTCAATTTTTTCTTTTTCTAATTCTAAAGTCTCTTTAACCGCTAGGGCCACTTCTTCGGGTCTCCATTCGTCAATTAAACCGGCGCTTTGAGCTAATATAGAATTTACACCGTCACAGGCAATAACGACGTCGGCCAAGAGTTCATCTCCTTCGCTTGTTTTAACACCACAAATTTTCCCGTTTTGTTTTATGAGAGACCGAACCGTAACTCCTGTGTAAATTTGGGCTCCTAAACTTTCCGCCTTTTTAGCATACCAACGGTCAAAATGCACCCGAACAATGCTATAGCAATTGTGGGGCTCTCCTTTCCATTTATCCGATTTATAACCTATGTGAATGGCCGAATCTTTGGACAGGAGCATAATCTTTTGCTCGGTGATATAGCGCTCGAGGGGAGCGGGATCTGTCCCCTTCCAAAATTCCGGAATAATTTCATCCAGCATTTTGGTGTAGAGAATCCCACCCTGCACATTCTTGGCTCCGGGATATTCTCCGCGTTCTAAAACCACGGCGTTTATCCCTGCTTTGGCAAGGACTATCGCGGCGCTTACGCCCGCGGGGCCAGCTCCTACAATAATAGCGTCGAATTTTTCTTCAGCCATAAATGGTTATAAAAAATAGGGAACGACGATCAGAATTTTACGGATTGCCGTAAAGTTCTTTATAGCGGTCGGGATATTTTGTTTTAAAGTCGTTTACTAATTTGGATCGATGGGCCTGCCAACTCTTGCTATTCTCTCCCATTTTTCCTCTTTTGGAGTATTCCACAATAAATTGCCAAATCTTTTTGCCGTCTTGAGTAGAGATATTACAACCTGGTTTAGCCATCATGCGCTTAATATAGCGTTGCCAAATACCGCTTTCTACTTTCCAGACTAACTTATCTTTAAAAATTTCCGGGCTACTTTTTTTAGCCGCTTCTAATTCCTCTGGTTTTAAGTCTAAAAATTCAGAGTTTAACGGGCGAGAGGGGGTATGGCACTTTGCGCATTTATCCTGCAACAACTTGTATCCCGCTTGCAGTTCCGGAGAGTATTTAGAAACATCGGTTTTATCTGGACCAAAATCATTGGGATAAGGGTTTTTTAACGCTTTTTCTTTTTCAGCTTGTTCTGGAGTTAAGTCTGCCATGGAAATTGCGGGTAATAACAGTACAAACAAAAATAAAAATGCGGTTAGTAATTTTTTCATAAATAATCTCCTTATCAATTTTACCACTCCTCTGTCTTTTCGGCAATACTCGTTAAATAAGTAACCAAATCTTCTAATTCTGTTCCTTTAATTTTCTCTTTAAAGGTGGGCATGTATAGGGGCGGTGTTGGACCTTGGGGGTTCTCTTTCACTTCCGGATTCACACCGGTTTGAATTTTCTTAATCAATTCTTCTCGAGTGAATGTACCTACCGTCTTTACTAAATCGGGAGCCCTTTGGCCCTGACGGTTAAAGACCGGGATTCCTTTATTGGCATTCTTGCCGTGACATCCCGTACACCCATATTTTTGAAATACATATCTCCCGTGTTGCGCAGCGTCTGTGAATACGGGTTCGTATTTAGGAGGCGCTTCTCGATAGTAGATATAAGGAATTTTTTCTCTTTTTAAAGAGGTCACATAAGCGACGAGCGCTTCTGTTTCTTCTTTGTTAAATCCAAAATAGGGCATGCCGCTGGGAGCTACAGCTTGAGGATGTTTTGGGTCCGCGCTCAAATGGCCTTCAGGATCTCCGGGAGTAAGTACTTGAGGCGCTGTAGCAAAGTGAAGGCGAATCCAGTTTTCTAAAGTTCTTTCCTTTTTAGAAATAAGGCCGGCATTGATCGCGGGTCCAAAATCTATTCGGGTTAAAGGTTTAACAGAAGTTTCCTCCGCTAAATCCGGAGCAATGGTCCCTCCTTCTCCACGAATTTGGTGGCAGCCGATGCAGCCATTTTCAAAGACCAGTTTTTCACCCTTTTTTAAACTTTCCATACCCGCAACTTTAGGATGGGCTTGATGACATTTAGAACAAGAAGCGTAAAGCAGAGGCCCTGCCTTCATCGGCTGTTCCCAAAACTCTACTATTTCCCAATGGTATTTTTTTTCCCATTCCTTTTTTTGGTTTTCATCCTTAGGCATGTGGGCCGCATCCACAAAAGTGGTGGCTAGTCCCTGCCCTTCATGGCAAACGGCGCAACCATATTTCTCAAAAGGATGTTTTTGATGGATGGCATTCTGAGGAGCTGCATAGGGATGGTCTTTATATCCATTAGTTAAAGTAGGGTTCGTAAAACTATCATAACCTGTGTGACAGGTAATACATCGGTCCACTCGATTAAAATCGGTGGCAAGGATTTGTTTTATTTCCAGAGGTTGTTTATTATGTTCTCTTGTTTTGTACTCTTTTTGATAGGGCTTCCACTCTCTATTCCAATCTAAAGATAAAGCATAAAGAAAAAGCGCTAGAACCAAAAAATTAAAGAAGAAAAAAAGGTTGCGGAGCGTGAATATTTTATTGAAAAACGTTTCTCTAAAGCTCAAATAGAGCCCCCCTAAATGTTAAAACCAAATTGCGGTAAACTAAAAATATATTTAATATTGAAACCTAAACGTAAGCCTACTTTTAATAAAACGCCAATGGTTAGTAAAAGAAAGAGCATCGAAATGGCGTATCTCGGCCAGGAGAGGGTGCGAATATGCTTTTGAGGAAGTAAAAAACCCAAAATATAGTAAAGAATCGCGGCAAAAATTATCCAAAAAATTTGAGACCAACCTATAATTTGTCCGGTCCATTTTGTATAGAAACTTCCCAATCCAA
>JAHFCA010000070.1 GCA_023249715.1 Elusimicrobiota bacterium | reverse complement strand
ATTAAGCGTTTCATTTTTGTTGTTCTTAATCACAATCCATTCCCACTCATCTAATTTCCCAAATTTAGCTTCCAAATTTCCTACATATCTATTTAATTCTTTGGAAGCGGAAATTTGCGCCAATCGGTTTGTCAGAGTCAATTCCAAATCAAACCGATCATGAATTTGACTGATCAATCGTGAACTTAAGCGATCTAACGTTAAATTTTTATCCAATAACGATCTATCTTTCATAATCTGACTAATGATTAAGGAGTCAATATCCCCTTCCCCTTCCCAGTAGAGAGCTCCATAATTAATGGTTAAGTCTGTATAAATATCCACCCAAATCCTAGCCAGTTCATAGGGACCGTTTTCATCAATGTTGGAAAAGCGATAGATCCCCTGCAATTCCAGCGCTTCTAATAATAAGGAGAGAGAAATTAAAGTATTGATCACGCGCGCTTTTTCCGATAAAACTTGGGCATAGAGATTATGTCCTTTTTGAGTTACTTCAAAGCGGCCATTCACCACATTCTTTAACGTCTCAAGACTCCCCATATCTTTGCCAAAAAGGCGCATCGCTCTATCGTGTCTTTCTTTGTATTGTTCAAGGATGCGGTTTACAGAACTCCCCAAACCTTTCAGGTCCGCAGATTTTTGAGTTAATTTTCCTTCTTTCATTAACAACTGGAATACCTGGTTCACAAAAATTTCGCTCATCCCTTCTTCATCCCAAGGATAGGTTGGCCATAGATTTTCACCCACACTGAGAACCATTTCCCAAACCATGGCATAAAGTTCAGGAGTCACCGGAACATTATTTTCCTGCAAGAATAGGGTTCTTTGAACCACTTCCATCCAAGCCACCAATTTAGGATCGGACACTTCCCTCCCCTCCCGTTTTAAAAATCTTGCGCTGGCAATCTTTTGGATTTTGGAACCAATCGGTTTGTGAGCAACTCCATTGAGCAACTTAAGGTATCTTGAATGTTTTTTCATTAATGTCGCTGCATCTAAATTAGAAAGATGGGACGCTTCGGCAAACCACTCTCCTATAAATGGGCTTTGTATATAGGATTGATTTCCATATTTCCAAAAATGGAATAGAGATTGCAGCAAAGTAATATCTTCCACTTTCTTAATCACTGGCAGATATCGTCCCTTCATTTCGCTCGTTTCAATCACTCCCAGGGCTCTCTTTTTTCTTAAGGCTTCGTTATAGTTCTCCTTAAAGTGGTTATATCCCTTTCTTTTCTCTTCATAGGTTTCAAGATAATCCACTAAAATAAAGTTTTTCCAGAAAAGTCTTCCGGTGTCATCAAAACGATCGTAAAAGGGATAACGGGCCCGAACCACTTTTTCTAAAATGGCTCTATCCTCGTCATTAAGGAGAAGATAACTTTCACCCCGAATGGTTTTACCAATGCGGCTATCGTTCAATTGCAACCAAAGTTGGGCGTAGAGATTGCGGACGTTGGAATCGCTCTTATCAATTTGCTTGAGATCATACCCTTTCAATTTTATATAGCGAATGAAAGCCCCATCCAACTCCTCCTCCGACATATCAAAAATATTGGACAAATCGCTGTCTGGATTTCGTATTTGGGCCATAATAGGTTCAAGGATATTCCCAATATTTCTAAGCTCCTCCGGTTGAGGCCAACCCTTGCTTTCGGGATTCGCTTTTTTCCAGACTCTCAGCTCAATATCGCGGCGGGTCCTTAAATTTTCAATCGTCTCATTTACATGATAAATATCTTCCTCTTTTTTAGGTTCCCAGAAAGTAAAGAAATTCGACCAAAATCGTCCCCAATCCGATCCAAAATCGAGACCAAACTTATCCTTCTCTTCTACCTTCACCCGATTCTTAAAGGTATCGACAATCACACTCCCACTCGCCTGTTCTCCCAAGTAACGGTCCATATAATCAAAACCAAAAGTCTTCATTACATCCTTAGAGGGCAGTCCCTGTTTTAATTTAAAGGAGACGAGTTGCGCTAGGGGTCCCTTACCTTTATTCACGTTGACCGCAAATAAGAAGAGATGCCCTAAACTCAGCCCACTAATTTGCTCTTCTAGCAAATCTCTTAATTGCGATGGAAGGCTAATCTCCGATGAAAACATAAGAGATAAATTAGATAAAAGAGAGAGCTTTCTCAATGCCATGAGCAATATTTCAGCGGTATCTTGACCTGTTTTAATTCCTAAACTCAACGGATCTAATTGATACAGACGGGCTACATTAGGATATTTCTTAATCTCTTCCGTTAGTTCCTGAACTGCTTCTAAATAGGTTTGAAGGTTCTTATCCGTTGGATCCTCTCCCCAAATTTGCATCGTTCCAAAGTAAGCATAGCTTAGAATTTCATATTGCATCTCCGGAGGAGTTAAATCCCCCAAAGGCTTGGCAGCTGGAACCTTATCCCACACCCGTAGAATATAATCCCAGCCAAGAATTCTCTTAATGGTCTCAGGCGATTTCCCATTAAGGCGATGCACTCTGTCCATCTGAGATTCAGTGGACTGTTCCGGAATTTGTGTCACGCTTATCGCCCAAGGATAACGACGGTCATCAATAGTAGCTGGAGCAGCAAATAGCCCTTCCATCACATTAAAGGCTGGGGATACCTTAAATCCAAAAAGAGATTGAGTTAAAATATCCAACGAGAATTTATAGCCCATATCCACGGTACTCGCAAGCGCCGACTTTATTTGCAAATCTTTAGAAAACTCTGCCGCTTCTAGGGCGGTCTCTGCTCTGTCGGCCAAAACAGAGTAGGGAGGGGGATCCACCGAATCGGCAATCGGCATAAAATAGTCCCTCATCGGCTCTGAATTAGAAATTTGCTTTTCTGGAGCCACAGAGAGTAAGACAGGGAATACCATATCCGGTGAAAGTGGTTTATAGATGGCAAGTTTAGGATCGGGAATGCCTTTTAACTTTACTAGATCTGCTGTTTTGTCCCCCAAGAAAGGAATTAAGTTCACAAAGTGATTATAGGGATCTAAAATCGGTTGAATTTCTAAGAAATTATCCAGTACTTTAGCTCTCTTTTTAGCTTCGTGGAGCGCCTGGTTTTGTCCGGAAACTAGGCTCACTCTTTTTTCAATATCTTCCACTCCGGTCCAGTTCCGTGGAAAAGGGAGGGAGCTCACCTTAGGTGGAGCGGTAGGAGTAGTGGCGGGAACCAACCTTCCCAAAGCAAAAGAGGGAGCGATGATATTGCTTGAGACAGGAATCAATACCGCCAACAGTATGATGCTCCGCGCAAATTGGGACCCCAAACGTTGAGTGCGTTCATTTTCATTTTTTTTATCTAGCAAATTTTCTACCCCAGGAAGAGAAACTAAAAGCCATATCAGTCCAATCACAGTAAAGTCTATGCCAATCCCTGTCAGAATATCGGGAGTAGAGGTAACGTATTTAAGAGCGCTCAATGCTGTAATTCCAACCGCAAGCATTAACGCTCCTAAAAGAGCCGTATATACTCTTTCTGAGAGAGAACGCGGAATTTCTTGGCCGCCAATTCCGGTTTCGAAATCCCCCCCCATCAACTTCGACTCCCGTTGTTCCAATTTCATCCTAAAGTAAGGTATTGCGGCAAGGTTAACAGCCACAAAAGATCCTATAGCTAAAATTAGAGCGATATTAAACCCTAATAGAGGAGAAATTTGGATCCATGTGGCAAAAGAGATCAAGCCAATTAACGGAGCCCACTTGGGAGAAACTGCTTTCGAGGTTAAATAGGATTGGGCCATTGAACCCAGGATAAAGGCAGAAAATAGAGGAAACGCCCGATGGATTAAATGGGAATCCGGAAAAGCAAAAAAGATAAGGAATGTGGCAATGGAAACCCCAAACCAAAATGTAATCAAAAGGAGCGGCACTCCGGCTACATTATCTTTAGAAGCGTTGGTCGGGCGTTGATGTCCAAATCTATGAGTTGCAGTTCCAAATATTGAGAGACAGGAATTGATGATATCCACGATCAATTGGGATGGCCAGGGAGAGGCTTGGCCCAGAAGATTGCTCCAATAGGAACGAACGGTAATCCAAGGATAGACTATAAGATTCACTAAATAAAGGTTCGCCAAACTGAGCTCCAAAAATCCTCGAAACACTTCCACTAGGACCATCAGCAAACTCACCCCAATTTTAAACCAGGAGACCTTAACCCATTCCCAAGTTGAGGAGGGACCTGGTTTTATCAGCTTATAAATCAACACAGGAAAAAAGAGAAGAAGAAAGAGAATAGTATTTAGAATCACTCCTTTAATCAAATATTCCCCAACTGCCAAGTATAATTTACTAATAAAAATATTGTTGAACATAGTAAAAACAAATATCCCTTCGGCAATCCATGTATAATCTACGGGCATTAAACCCAATGCCGACGTAATCAATCTAAAGAGGAGCCAAAGGCTAAAGGCGAGTACGCTCACGTGGCTCTGCAGCGCCTGAGAGGCTATCCATTTTTCAGAGAGCCCTCCTTTGGAGAAAAATTGGTAATTTTCTCCTAAATCGCCGCCTCCCCAGCGGGTCCATTTGTAAATAGTAGCCGCTAAAGAAGAGGAGATATCTTCTAAAATGACCACCGTGGCATCTAAAAAGGGTCGCCCGCCGATAGCTTCCGTAGTATCGTGAATTTTATAATCCGGAGTAATTCTTTCCCCAAGAAGCACTTGGTCAATATACCCATCCACACTAATGATCGCCTTCCCATAAAAACCGCTTCTCCCCAGGGCAATTTGAAAATCTTCCGCTGTCCAACCCACCACATTTCTAGCTTGGTCCTCCATGAACGGGTACCAGGTGTCCATATTCCAAATTTTTAAAAAGGGTTGGATAATAGCGGTCTCTTTTATAGCAGGATAGAGATACCAATATTTATTTTGTAACGCTTTATCCACTTTTATGCGGTGGAGAAAATCGAGTTTAGAAGCGAGCCTGGCGAGTTCTCCAAGGCCGGAAAAATTTCCTCCATCATAAACTGTGGTCCCTTTAATTTCTGTTTCCGGTTTTTTAGAAGATTCATAGAGTGTTCGTATCCCTTCCCAGAGCCCATCATCTTCTCCTTCTTTTCGAATTTCTTTATACATGTCATATAATCTCTGATCATCTTGCTTAACCTTAAATGCTTCAAATTTATCTGTAAAAGCATTAATCAGTGTTCCACCGCTATTAACAAGCTCTCCTTGGCTGTCCTCCATATCGAAAAGCCCCACAAAAAGAGGCTCCTCTATCTTGCGGGTATAGCGCGTATAGCCTCCCCACAGCTTCTCATTGATATAGGTTACAGGCCGAACCACGCCTCTTAAGACCAAAAGAAAATCTTGGTAGGTCATCAGCTTCTTCCCATATCTGGACCAGCGCAAGGCAAAAATTAAGGTATCTTGATATTTTTTGATAATTCTTTTGTCGGCCTCCGATGGATTTTCGGCGCTCATAATAAGCCCTATTTTCTCCAAATGTCGAGGGAGCTCTCTATCCCGATACCGTTTAAATATACCCATCTGGATCTGGATAATCCTTTTTCTATCCTCTATGGATTCTTTTCCGCCATAGCCATTCGCTAACCAAGTATGGTAAACATTCCCATTGTCATCAAAACTATTTATTAGATTTCTAAACCAAATTTCAAATTGACCTTCTGTGGCTGATAGTGTCTGGCCCCAATCGATCTCTTCCGTTTTAGGCCCCGTCTTTTTCCAAATAAGATCTATTTTAATCAGAGTGACAGGAGCCATCTTTTCCGGAAACTTATACCGCACCATCCAACGATCTTTTTTCGGAATCTTAGTCATATTAAACTTAGAAATAGGAATTTCTCTTCCATCGGGCAAAATGACCAACGTTCTATCGTCATAAGGAAGGGTAGGAGTTTTCCCAAATAAACGGACGGTCGCTCCGATCAGCAATCGGGCAGGAGTTAAATTGACGAATGGCAGTAAGATCATTTGAATGAGCATAGATATCCAATAGGCATCTCTAAAACTAATCGGTAAGCCGAGGATTGGCTTTTCCGGAATCCCCATTAGACCAATGGAATAAGTAATAAGGAAGGAGAGAATAAAAGAGATCGTCAATTGGCCAAATATATAATAGACTGGCAGTAATTTATATTTTAAAAACCAGACTGTTCCTCTCCAGAAATTTTTATCGGGTCCATCGGCTCTGAGTAATCTCCTATCCCCCATTTTCTTAGCCAATGCGTGATCTCTTTGGAAAAAGCCTTCCTGATCACCCCCTGCATAATCCTTATTCTCAACACTGTATTTAAACCGTTTAAAATTAAGGAACCCTCTCATGAACTTTAACCCTTCAAAACGCCTAAATTGTTGATCAGCCAATAGATATAATGGGGTAAAAAAGTATAGGATCGAACCCAATAGACCCATGACTGTTACAAGACCCAATGTTTTAGGGTTTAAAAACATAAGACTAGAGGGATGGGTTTGAGGATCGAAATAATTTAATATATTAATTCTCCCTTCAAAGCTATACCCAAAAATCTCGTACACTTGATTTAAATGGATGGCCAACCAATTTAACAGATGAGGAATGGTAAGCACTCCATCCACGGCAAAATTAACCAACCAGGAGAGTTTATCCCCAATTAAAGGAACAGGGTACTGAACCGACCCATAGGCAAATAAAGATTGAAAACTGGTCCAAACCAGGTGGCCATAAAAAAAAGTGACAAGCCCCATTACGATAAAAAAAGTAGCAAAAGGAGGAGTGTTTTTTCTAATTGTTTTTATTCGTTCGTTTAAAGAGTCCACAAATAATTTGAATTTCTCCCTCACCAAATCTTTAAACTCTGTCCATTTCCCTACGTGAGCGCTCCAACTAGCAAGGGAACTGAAAGCGAAAACCACCCCAATAAATGTAACCGGGATAGAGAGAAGAAATATTCCAAATGACAAAGGGCGAGGAAAAAAGATTTTGAAGGGAAGTGGAAATGGGAATACAAAAGAAAGATAATTCACAATAAATAATAAACCCACCAGGCCCACGACTAAACTGCCCATCCCAAACAGAAATGCCTTATCCCCTTTATAGGGTATGGGAGCATTGGCTGGGTTCGATGGGCTAACAACAATGACATTATTATAGAAAGGAGGGTCATTATTCCTTGCATAATCAACCGCATCATCGACCCATTGATCATTTGCCTTAAATTTAAAAAGATATTTTCCGGCAGACAATTCCATCGTAATTTCCCAAAGCCCGGTCAGTGTTTCAGTCAAATTAAATTTTTTCTTCCACCAATCTTTTTTGTCTCCAAATTCCCCATAAATTATGACCTCTTTTACTGCTCTTCCCTTCGGCGCTTTATAGACGATTTTTGTAGAAAAAGTTAGGGGAGAGCTTCCACCCTTTTGTTTCGGTTTCAATATATCTATATTTCCGCTTCTAGCGTTTGAAACTTGCGCC
>JAHFCA010000069.1 GCA_023249715.1 Elusimicrobiota bacterium | reverse complement strand
AAGGTCCGATGTCTCTACAAAAAATGGTGTGGCTACCGTAAATGATGAAGAAATTCCCTATCGCCAATTTTTCTCTCTCTACCAAAGAATTGTAAACGATAAAAGAGATCAGGGTGTGGAACTAAAACCAGAAGTTTTAAACCAAATTAAACAAGAAATTCTTCAGAGTATGATTCAGGAAAAGACCTTTTATCAAGAATCCAAACGATATGGAATTGTAGTAACCGATAATGAACTCGCCCAAATGATTGCCTCTATTCCCGCTTTCCAAAAAGATGGCACGTTTAACGCTCGCACTTATTCCGAAGCCCTCCATTTCAATATGCGCATGAGCCTTCAAGAGTTTGAAGAAGCGCAAAGAAGACAAATTGCCATTCAGCGCCTGCGCCTCTTAATTCTACAGGGAATAAAAATTACTTCTAAAGAATTGGAGTATGATTATAACTACGCTTTAAGTAAATTAGAAGGAGAATCTAAAAACAAATTTGAAAAAGAATTTAAGAATAATAAAGCGGCATTTTTAGAAAGTGTACATCAAGAAAAAAGTTCCCATATTATGAACCGCTGGTACCAACAACTAGGGAGCTCCCTTAAGGTAAAGGTTTATCTAGATCAGATAGAGCGTCAGCAGCAAATTCCTCAATAAATTCTCCTAAGTGGAGCACTCTTATTGGAGAACTTTGATTCCTGTTTCTTAATCCGTTCTTAATTTGCAAGGTACAAGACGAAGCTCCGGCAATAACAACTTCCGCTTTTGTGGCTTTTATATTCTTTAATTTTCTAAACAAGATTTCTTCGGACAACTCAGGATGTTTTAAACAGTAAGCGCCCGCCCCTCCACAACACCAGGTGGATTCTTCCATTTCTTTAAACTCCACCCACTCTTGGTTTTCTAAGAATTTTCGAATAGGATCAGTTTCCCGATAGGCGTTTCCAATCTGGCAAGAATCGTGGCAGGTTACAACAACTTTAGAAGTATCGTTATTTTTCTTCTTAAACTTTTTTTGAGATACGATCTGCGCCAGATTTTTTACTCTTTTAGAAAATAGAATAGCCGCTTCTCCCCCTAAAAGCTCTCCATATCCTTTCATAAATCCATAACAAGAATCATCATCTATAAAAATAGGATCGTTATTCCCGGAATAAAAGCGAATAGTATCTCTAGCCAACTGCTTGGCTCCTTCTACATCGGCAGCGCTGTTCGCCATTAAGCCGCAACACGGGTGAGGTTTTTTACTCACAGAAAAATCAACTTTTTCTAAAACCTTACAGCACCTCTGCCCAATGGCGGGATAGAGATAATGGGTTCCGCATCCGGAAAAATAGTTTAGTTCCTCTTTGCCTTTTATTGGGCTTAACTTTACAGAAAAATTTAAAGGGGCCTCTGCCACTATTTTCTCCGCTCGAGACAGTTCGGGACTAAATAATTTTAATATCCCGATGGAATTCAACAGCCCGGAGACTCCAATTCTCTTGAGTAGAAAAATGGGCCATAAAAACAATGTTAACAGGGAGCGATGTCTCAACAAAAATCTCAGAGTTTTTCTTTTTAAAGATAAAATCCACTGGATTTTTTCTTGCTGAGCCACTGCCTTTGCCGGAGCCATTAATTTGCCAACGGGCACTTGAGAAAAACAAACATTTGTACAGGCGTGGCAGGTTAAACAGGTAGAAAAAACTTCGCTCGCCTTTTCCGGATTTAGAATTTTACCTTCTAAAATTTGGCGAAAGGCCTGGTTCCTTCCCCGCGGAGAAAGCGTTTCCTTGCCCGTAACCATATAGGTGGGACAAACGGTAAGACAAAAACCGCAACGGTTACACTTTACAGAATCCGCGTATTCTTTTTCCAAATTCTGGTAGATGGGCAAAATAAATTGTTTATCCAAAAATTCCCTCCGGATCGAAAGCTTCCTTAATTTTTTGATGCAGTCCCTCTACTACAGAATCGCTACCACACCCTTCGCTCAAAGAAGATTTTGCGACCGGTAGAACAGAAAGAGGCAACTCCTTAGGATAGGTTCTTAAAATAACAGAAAGAATTACTCCCAAACGGCCCCCCGATCCTAACAGCAGTTTACAAACATCGTAGCCGGCCACATTTTTCATGACTTTGGCTCCAAAACGCGCCACTTTTCCGTTGGCCAAAAGAACGCGCATCCCCAAAACCTGATCTCTTAATGGAGGGACTTGCGAGCATCCTTTTAACACTATCTCTCCCAGATTTCCAGACTCCTCTAAAAGAACTTTCTGATTTTTTTGCGCTAAAAATTCCTGTAACTTCTGAACTTGAATTCCAGATTGAACGGTCACTGTAAAATTCTCTTCGTTATGCTCTAAAACTTCGGTTAAATTTTGGGTTGAAAGCTTTATTCCCTTTTTGCCCTTTGCCCTTAAAGAAAGCAATTCTTTTACTATTGACTCCTCATTCTTATTCCATTTTTCGTTAACCAGCGAAATCACCCCTTTTCCCTCAGTGGCGGTGGGAATGAGTTTATCCGGATTTGCAAGGGTATCCGGGTCGAGCGCTTTTTTTATTCGTCTAAAAAGTTCCAAAGTCTCGGGAGTAAAAAGCCAGCGCATCGCCTCTCTTTTATCCATTCCAATGCCATGCTCTCCAGAAATTGTTCCTCCCAGCTCCACACAGGCTTTTAACATCTCGTATCCCGCTCTTTTAACTTTTTGGGTCAGTGCGGCATCTCTTTCATCGAATAGAATTTGCGGGTGCAAATTGCCGTCCCCCGCATGAAAAATAAGGGATACTTTTATCCCGGCCCGGTCTGCGATGTTGCGAATCTTCTTTAAAGCTTGCGGTAACTTGTCTCGGGGAACCGCGCCGTCTTCCACCAATACGTTGGGCGCTAACCGCGCCAAAGAAGGGTAAGACCCCCTGCGCCCTTCCCACAACTTTTCCCGCTCCTGCTCACTCAAGGCCAATCTAAATTCCATAGAACCATTCTCGGAGCACACTGTTTTAATTGCTTTAATCTGAGAAGTTAAATCTGTATCCCCATCCACTTCTATCAATAAAACAGCTCCCGCATTCGTTGGGTAGCCCGCATGAATAAATTGTTCCACAGCTTGGACGGTCAACTGATCCATGGCCTCTAACGTAGCCGGAATAATTCCATGCGAAATAATAGCGCTTACCGTATGAATGGCTGCCTCTAGAGTAGGAAAAGAAACCAACATCGTAGAAATAAATTTGGGGATAGGAACTAAATTCAAAATGGCTTTGGTTACTATTCCCAAAGTCCCCTCGGACCCCACCCATAAACCTACTAAATCGGAACCCGGTTGATGGATATGTAATTGCGCAATTTCACCATTAGGCAAAACTACCTCCAAGCCCAAAACATGGTGCGAAGTCACGCCATACTTTAAACAGTGGGGGCCTCCCGCATTGGTCCCAATATTTCCGCCAATCGTGCAAGCTTTTTGGCTGGCAGGATCGGGAGCATACGTAAGCCCGTACGGCTCCAACGCTTTTTTAAGATAGAGATTAGGAAGGCCCGGCTCTACGACGGCTATTTTCTTTTCCGGGTCAATGCTCAGAATTTTTTTCATGCGGGTGGGAGCAATGATAACGGCATCGCGCAAGGGAATGACTCCTCCACATAAATTTGTCCCCGCTCCTCGAGCCACAAATGGAATTTTATGCTTGTAACAAATTTTTACAATCCGAGAAATTTGTTCCGTAGTTTCGGGAAAAAGAACAGCGGAAGGGATGGCTCTGTCTAGAGCGGCATCAAAGGAATAAAGAGCGCGTTCTACCGCGCCTGTAAGAACATTCTCTTCTCCTAAGATATTTTTAAATTCATTGAGAAACATAGATCTTAAAACGTTCTGCTAACCTTTCTCCCTCTAAAGGATAGGCTCCTATAGAATTTTGCGCCGATTGCAGACGAGTCTCCGGATCCGGATGCGTACTCAATAAAAATTTTAGTTCTTTCCCCAGTTTAGGGCTTTGGGCTCTACTTTTAAGCATCTGTAAAACTTCAATTAAAGCTTGGGAATAGTACCCGCTTTTATATGCGAATGTTCCGCCTAACTGATCGGATTCCAATTCATCGGCCCGCGATAACCCTTTCCAAAGCATCTGAATAGCCAAATCGGTTACTTGGTTCATCCACTGCGCTTTTTTAGCAGAAGCTTTTACATAATCGGGAATAGTAGCGCTCACTAACTTAGATTTTTGAATTTCTTTTAAAACATGTTTTTGAGAAACATGGGCAATTTCATGGCCCAAGACTGCCGCCAGTTGCGCTTCATCTTTTAAAGCAGAAAGCAATCCTCGAGTAATAAAGATGTATCCCCCTGGAGCCGCAAAAGCATTAATAATAGGAGAGTCTAGAATGGCAAACCTATACAATAACTCCGGTCGGCCGCATTGGCGAGCCACCAGTTGTCCAACTCTATTGACATACCGAGTTAAAGGATCATTTTGCACCAACCCAAACTGCGCCACTACATTTGCGGCCACCGCGCGCCCCAGTTCTAGTTCTTCTTCCAAAGAAATGGGGTGTAAAGCTTCCGACAGAGTTCCTCCAGGAACCTGCTCGGCCAAGTAAGAAACTCCCGATGCTGGCGCCGTGGAAACGGAAGGGATTCCCTGTACTTTAAGTTTTCCTTCCACGCCAAAGTTGTCTACCTCCGTTTGGGAATTAGATTGGCTTTCCATTTTTTTAACTCCCTCATAGCTACGGGCGTCACTATTCACATCGGAAATTTCTTCCACTCCCCGGACAGCGGCAATGGTCGTATTTCTTTGAGTAATTTTTCTTTTTTTCTGCAGGGGAATACTGTTCGCCCAACTTTCTATGCTTTTTGCGGAAAGAGAACCTATTCCCAATAGAGAGAGGGAAACTATCAATAAAAATATCTTCTTCATTTAGGGTTACCTCCGAGCAAAAATATTAATGGATTCACTGGTCCCTATGCTCTCAAAAAAATCTGCCGCTTCAACGCGCACCCAACATTCTCCTTTAGGCCCGATAGGAATTTCTGCCATATCGATTATAAAAACGTAAGGGGATTTATATAAAGGTTTCCCATAGCGCTGCCATTTTTGGCCATCTTCGGAAAATTCTACCCAAGCTCTATCCACGGATTCCCCTGCCACCGAACACCACAAAACTCTGTTTACTAATTTACCATTTGAAATTCCGTCTTGCACCCGAACAATGGCGACTTTAGGCTCCGGAGGAGTTATTTGAGGAATTAGTTTTAAGGCAATCGCGGGTTCAAAAACGGTAACAGCCCGCCAATCTTTAGATTTAAAATGGCTGGGCGGCGCCCCCTTGACTCCCTTAATTAACCAGGAATTTATTTCTTTATCCCCCCACCCTCCCGCCAGAATAGGAGCCACTTGCGCAGAATGGAAAAGCTCCGTTGGAGACCATAGGGCAATAAAATTATCCGCTTCAAATTGAATGGAATCCATGGGAATTTCTTTCCAAAACCAGTGGGACTCTTCTAAGGGTAGCGCATTTTCATGGTCTGCTTCCAACGGAATTTCTTCGGTTGTCACTAAAAGCATCCCCTCGCCTTTCCAGGAATAAGTGGAAGAAAGGGCAATAAAAATTTCTCCAGCAATTTTTTTTCTAATCCACGGTTTCTCCAAAGTCATGGGAACAGATTTCGCCCGGCCTAACTTAGCCCCAAGGAACGCCTTTTTAAAAGAACCTTTTGACGGGGCTCTTATCTTTTGAACCCAACAGGTATCCGAACCCACGTACCAGTTTCCATCCCAACCCCCATTGGCAAAAAGAGAATAGGCGCTTGGAGCAGGAATATCGCTTAAAAAAAGTGGAAACTCTTTAGAATCGGCGGAATAGAGTAAGGGAATTCCTAGGAAGAGGAAGAAAAAACCAAGAGGAGGAAACTTCAAGTATTCGGGCTAAGCCCTATTTTTCTTTAGAATTTGTATAAGACTTTCCAAATCTTCTAAAGAATAATAGGACACTTTTACCTGACCTTTTATATTCGTCCCTTTACCAGAAAGTTGAATTTGCACTTTACGCCCTAAAATTTGCTCCAACTCTTTTTCTAAATCTAAAACGTGAGGGTCCCCAGAAGAATTGCCGGTAAGTTTACCGGTGTTAATGGCAGTTTTCCAATCGGCCACTATTTTTTCCACATCTCGAACGGTTAAATTTTCTTTTACTGTTCTTTCGGAAACTTCTTGTAGCACCGCCTCATCGCTAATGGAGGCTAAACTCCGGGCATGACCGCTGGAGAGCACTCCCTGCGATACCAAATTTTGCAGATGCTGCGGCAAACCTAATAAACGTAAAGAGTTGGCTACAACGGTACGGCTTTTACCCACAGTGTGAGAGATGACTTCTTGGGTCATGTTGAACTCTTCCAGCAATCTTTTATAGGCATGGGCCTCTTCGATGGGGTTTAAATCTTCCCGTTGAATATTTTCAATAAGAGAAATCTGGAAATGCTCTTTAGCCGAGACGGGCTTAACGACTACAGGAACCTCGGTTAACCCCGCCATTTGCGACGCCCTCCACCTTCTTTCTCCGGCAATGAGCTCGTACAAGGTATCCCCATTGGTTCCAGAATCTTTAACGGGAGTTACAATTAAAGGCTGAATAAGACCTTGAGAACGAATGGATTCCGCTAATTCTTTTAAACTTTCTTCATTAAAATGGGTCCGTGGCTGAAAACGACTCGGCCGAATTCTATGAATAGGAACAACACTTTTGGCATCCGTTGAAGGAGTAACTCTAGTATTGGATGGAATAAGAGAATCTAAACCGCGACCTAAACCTCTTGCGCTCATTGGGTGAGTACCTCTCCAGACTGGAGGACTATGGCTTCCTGCCCATTGCTATGACCGTTGTGGGACTCTGCGGAAATTGAACCATTCCCATTTACAGGAGCTTCTACGACTGCCATATCCGCTTGGGGCGCGGCACCTTCTACCGCTACAGGTTTTTCTACTTCCACATTTATAACTTCTTCCACTTTCTTCTCTTCTTTTTCCACCCAACCATTCCGAATTAAAAATTCTTTTGCCAATTTTAAATAGGTCTGCGATCCGCGGGAAGAATAATCGTGCACTAAAACCGGTTTTCCATAGCCGGGAGATTCAGCTAAACGGACGTTGCGTGGAATTTTAGTTTTGTAAACTTTATCTTCAAAAGCTCGAGATACTTCCGCAATGACATCGTTCCCTAATTTTATGCGAGAATCGTACATGGTCATGAGTACCCCTTCCAAAATTAAGCTGGGGTTTAAAGACTCTTGTAAACGGTTTAACGTATCGATAAGGCGGGAAAGCCCCTCCAAAGCGTAGTACTCACATTGAATAGGAACTAAAACCGATTGGCTCGCGCAAAGCGCGTTAATCGTAAGCAAACTGAGAGAAGGCGGGCAATCTATAAAAATATAGGAATAGTTTTGTTCTATTTGCGCCAGCAAATTTTTTAATTGGTTTTCTCGCGATTCTTTTGAGATGAGTTCTACTTCCATTCCCACTAAATTAATATTGGATGGAATTAAACTT
>JAHFCA010000007.1 GCA_023249715.1 Elusimicrobiota bacterium | reverse complement strand
GCGTTTGGTTTTGGCTCTAAGACAGGAATTTATTTGCCTGGAGAAATAGAAGGGTTGGTCCGCCAGCCCAAAGACTGGTCTAATACTTCCTTACCCACCCTAGCCTTTGGCCAGGAAGTGGGGGTAACAGCCCTCCAAATGATTGGAGCATTTTCTGTGATTGCGAATGGGGGCACTCTTATGGAACCAATGATTATTAAAGAATTGCAAGAATTGAATGAAGGTAAAGTTAAAAGAAAAATATTTAATCCCCAAATGGTTCGCAGAGTTATATCGAGTGAAACAGCGGAAACCCTAAAAAAACTCCTCCTAGGGGTCGTAGAACGGGGAACGGGCGCTCAAGCTAAAATACCCCATTTTAGCGTGGCAGGAAAAACGGGAACAGCTCAAAAATTTGATTCCGAAGTAAAAAAATATTCTGCCAGCAAATATACCGCTTCCTTTTGTGGTTTTTTACCGGCAGAAGATCCTAAATTGGTTTGTCTGGTTATTCTAGACGAACCTAAAAAAGACTATTGGGGAGGGAGTGTGGCAGCTCCTGTGTTTTCCCGCGTGCTCAGAAGAGCGGCACAATACTTAGAATTAAAAAATAATATTTCCCTTATAACATTGGTAAGTAAAAAATGAAATTAATGGAATTGCTTCAAGATGTTTTACTGCTCTCCCCTATTCCCAATCCTAATGAGGATATTCAAGGTCTCTCTGAAGACTCTCGGACCGTTGGAAAAAATTTTATTTTTTTTGCAAGAAAGGGAAATAAAACTTCCGGACACCAATTTATAGATGAAGCCTTCCAAAAAGGCGCTGCTGTAGTTTTGACCGAAGAAAAATCAGTGGAAAAAAACAGGATTCAAGTTCAGTCTATCCTCGAGGCGCAATCCTTAATTGCTTCTAAATTCTATAAAAATCCTTCCCAACATATGACCGTGATAGGAATAACGGGAACAAATGGAAAAACTACTATTACCTATATGTTGGAATCTATTGCCAAAGAGATGGGGTGGAGAGTGGGTGTCATAGGGACGATCAATTACCGATTGCCTCAAGAAGATCCCTCTCAAACCGAAATATTGCCGAGTCCAAATACAACCCCTAATATTTTAGAATTACAAAAAATTTTTTCACTTATGAAAAACAGGGGAGTGGATTTGGTGGTTATGGAAGTTTCCTCTCATGCTCTTTATTTGAATAGAGTTTCAGGAATAGAATTTGATGGAGCCATCTTTACAAACTTAACCCAAGACCATTTAGATTTCCATAAAGACTTAGAAAACTATTTTGCCTCTAAAGCAAAGCTTTTTTTGACAATGAATCGTAAAAAAAAGGGATTTCCTGGGGCTTTTAACAAATTTAGTATAATTAACATAGAGGATTCTTTCGGGAAAAGGCTATTGTCTTTATCGACGGTGCCAGCCTTAAGTTATGGAATTCAATGTGAAGCAGATTTCACGGCCGAAGCAGTACTGCTTGCATCTACAGGGTCTCAATTTAAAACAAAATTTCATAAAACCTTTTTTGATGTTACAGTGCCTTTTTTAGGACGGCATAATGTTTATAACGCTTTAGCAGCTATTGGGGCTAGTATTCAGTTAGGAATTCCAAATTCTGTAATTTTAAGAGGCTTAAAAAATCTAAACTCGGTTCCAGGCCGTTTAGAACCTATAAACTGTGGCCAGAATTTTACAGTTTTAGTCGATTATGCGCATACAGAGGATGCCTTAAAAAATGTTCTGCAATCGTTACGGCCCTTGGCAAATAAGAGAATTCTCACATTATTTGGGTGCGGAGGAGACCGAGATAAATTAAAACGTCCTCTCATGGGAATGACTGCCACTGCCTTAAGTGATTGGGTTATTCTTACTTCGGACAATCCTAGAAGTGAAGACCCACAAAAAATTCTTCAAGATATCGAAGCCGGGATCAAACGCAAGAAGAAAAAAAACTATTCTATTATTGCGGATCGTATTACCGCAATTGAAAAAATTTTAATGATGGCGAAAGAATTGGATATCGTTTTAATTGCAGGAAAAGGACATGAAACCGTGCAAATCTTTAAGGATAAGTGTATCCATCATGATGACCGAGAAATAGTTCGAAAAATTTTATGTACCCCCTAACTGTTCAGGAAATTGTAAAAGCGACCAATGGAACGCTTATTCTTGGTGATCCCATGATGGAAATTGGAAATAAATCTATTTCTAGCGAAAATAAAAAATGGCCACCTCCTGGGATATCCATTGACTCCCGTACCCTTTCTAAGGGAGATTTATTTTTTGCTATTCAAGGACACCGATATGACGGCCATGCTTTTATCCGAGATGCCATCTATAAAGGTGCTTCTGTCTGTCTCATCTCTGAACTTCCGCAAAAATTAGATCTTTATTTGTCTGATTTTCCTACGTTTATTCAGGTACATGACACTAAAATTGCGCTGCAACAATGTGCCAAGGCGTATCGAAAAAAGTACGAAAAATTAACAGAAATATTTAGCGTGAACGGTTCCTGCGGGAAAACAACCGTTAAGGAAATGATTGTCCAAATTTTAAGTTCGGTCGCTCCCACCGTTTATAGTCCAGAGAATTATAATAATGATATTGGATTGCCTCTATCCATATTTAACTTAACCCCGGAGTGTCGCTATGCCGTTTTTGAAATAGGCAGCTCCGCTTTAGGAGAAGTGGATCTCTTATCAAAAATAATTGAACCTAAACTTGCAGTCATTACAAATATTACATTAGAACATACGGCTACTTTTGGAACATTAGAGGAAATTGCTACAGGGGAATCGGAGGTGCTTTTTAACCTTAGGCCGGGCGGGGTTGCGGTATTACCGCGAGATGACGCTTTTTATTCTTATCTTAAAGATAAAGTTCCTGCAAATTGTACGCTGTTAAGTTTTGGATTTTCTAAGGAGGCCTCCGTTTATATAGAAAAATACGTGACGGATAGTAACGGTTTAAAACTTTATCTAGTGCATCAAGATGAAAGAAAAAAAAATTTAGATGCCTTAGAATTAAACTTACCTGTTTTTGGTAAATTGAACGCATTAAACGGTTGCGCTGCTGTGGCCGCCTGTCTGGCTTTGAATGTTCCTATTTATAATATTCAAAAGGGGCTTCAAGCGTTTGTGCCACCTAAGATGCGTTTTAATTTAGTGCCTCTAGCGAATGGGGCGACCCTGATCGATGATACCTATAATTCTAATCCGGGATCTGTGCGGCTAAGTTTAAGCAGTTTTGTGGAAACATTTTCCAATAAAAAAAAGGTGGTTGTTTTAGGGGACATGTTGGAATTAGGTTCTATTTCCCAAGAAGAGCACCAAGCCTTGGGAGATTTTTTATCCGATCTTCCTGTAGAAAAAATTATTCTATTTGGAGAAGAGTCAAAACAGGTTTTAAAAGGTATTAAAGGGAATAAAAAGAACGATGTAATCTATTGTCAAAACAGAAAAGATCTATTGGAATGTGTTCAGAATAACATTCAAAGTAATTCCTCTATTCTTTTTAAGGCTTCTCGAATGATGCGATTTGATGAAATTATTAAAGATATTCAATCTAAAACAATTCAGAGTGTTTCTAAATGATTTACTTTCTTAGCCAATTCAGAGAACTATTTTCTCCGCTAAATCTGCTCAGTTACATTACGTTTCGGGCGGGAGGAGCTATTCTGACCGCCTTAGTTTTGATGCTCTTCTTGTGCCCTCTCTTTATTGCTTGGATCAAAAAATTTCAATGGACTCAGGTAATAAGGCAAGAAGGCCCAAAGTCGCACCACATTAAATCTGGAACTCCAACAATGGGAGGGCTTCTTATTTTGGCCGTAACTATTTTTTCTACTTTATTGTGGGCCCGCTGGGACAATCGTTTTATTTGGATCTCTTTAGGGAGTTCTTTATATTTAGGAATGGTGGGTTTCTTAGATGATTTTCTAAAATGGAAAGACCGATTAAAATATCCTAAAGGACTTTCTCCAGGAGGAAAACTCACGGCCCAGATGATTCTAGCCATTTTTGTTGTGAGTTATCTCTATTTTAGTCCTCCTAACTGGGAGTATATTACTCGTGTAAATGTTCCCTATTTAAAAAACTTTTTTTTAAATTTAAAGTTTTGGTATTTAGGTTTCGCCATCCTGATTATCGTGGGGTCATCCAACGCCGTCAATTTAACGGATGGACTCGATGGACTCGCTATTGGCTCTCTCATTATTTCTTCATTAACCTATGCTATTTTTGCTTATTTAGCCGGCCACTCAAAATTTTCCCAATATTTAGGAATCGTTCCAGTCAATGGGGCTGGAGAACTCACTGTATTTTTAGCCTCAATCGTTGGAGCTGGGTTAGGATTTTTATGGTACAACTCTTACCCTGCTGAAATTTTTATGGGGGATACGGGTTCTCTTTTTTTAGGCGGTATTTTAGGCATTACCGCGGTCATCATTAAACAAGAATTGATTTTAATTGTTGTGGGAGGGCTCTTTTTAGCAGAGGTTCTTTCGGTATTAATTCAAGTTTACTCTTTTAAATACCTTAAAAAACGTGTTTTTAGGATGGCCCCTTTGCACCACCACTTTGAGCTCTTAGGATGGCAGGAATCTAAAGTCACAGCGCGATTTTGGATTATTTCCATTGTTTTATCACTTCTGGCTTTAAGTTCGCTTAAAATTCGTTAACCCAAACAATTCAGTTGGAAGCGTGAACCGAGAATGAAAAGATGGCTTTTTTTTCGAAACAAAAAAGTGAGAGCATACTGATGAGTATGGTCGAACTTTTTTGTGAAGAAAAAATGCCATATTTTCATTCGAATTCCGCTTTCCAACTGAATTGTTTGGGATAATTTTATGAGAGAAGACCTCGTTTCTTATCTAAAGGGACGACGTGTGGCTGTCTTAGGTTTAGGAAAATCTGGAGTAAGCACCGTTCATTTGTTAAGCCGGCTTGGAGCACGCATCTTTGTGAGTGATCTCCATCCTTCACAAACCTCCCTACGCTCCATTAAAAAAATTGAGCATCAACACGAATTTGGCAC
This sequence comes from Elusimicrobiota bacterium, assembly GCA_023249715.1. Lineage (GTDB taxonomy): Bacteria > Elusimicrobiota > Elusimicrobia > 2-02-FULL-39-32 > 2-02-FULL-39-32 > JAHFCA01. The sequence continues at coordinate 14,722 of JAHFCA010000007.1, read as the reverse complement.
ACATTCTAAAAAAATTTTAAATCACGAACTCATTATTGTCTCTCCAGGAATTGATTGGAATTTACCCATCCTCCAAAAGGCCAGAGCGCTTAAAAGAGAAGTATGGGGGGAACTCGAATTAGGGTATCAACTTTTACAATCTCATAAGATTGTAGCTGTTACTGGTACCAATGGGAAAACTACTACAGTTTCTCTTTTAGGAGAAATATTTAGACGGAGTGGACTTAAAAGTTTAGTGGCCGGAAACATTGGTAGCCCTTTAACTCATTTTGTTCCCAATAAGATTTCCTATGACGTAACAGATCTAGAGGTGTCCTCCTATCAATTAGAGGGAATGTCCCAATTTCACCCGCAGGTGTCTGTTGTATTAAATCTTACTAATGACCATTTAAAACGACATAAGACCATGGAAAATTATTCCAGTATAAAAGAGCGCATTTTTATGAACCAAGGGATTAAAGATTTTACAGTTTTGAATTGGGACGATCCTTGGTGTAAAAAAATGGCGATAAAGTGCCCCGCTCAAATCATTTGGTTCTCCAAAGGAAAACTTAATGTTGGAGTCGGGTGGGATAAAATTAAAAATAAAATTGTTGCAAATCTTTGTAACCGCACCTTCTTTTTTACACCGGCGCCTCATCTTTATGGTTCCCACAATATCGAAAACAGTTGCGCTGCCATTGCTGCGGCCCTTGTTATGGGACTGACACAAAAAAATATTCAGGAGGGACTCACTCAATTTAAGGGCGTAGAACATCGCTTAGAAGAAATTTCCAAAATTAAAGGGGTTACTTATATCAACGATTCTAAGGGCACCAATGTAGATTCCACTCTTAAAGCGTTAGAATCCTTTAAACAACCCCTTTGGATTATTTTGGGTGGCCAGGATAAAGGAGGTTCCTATAAGCCGATTCGTTCTTTTATCCAAAAAAATAAAAAGAGTGTTAAGGGGGTGCGTTTAATTGGAGAAGCTTCTCAAAAAATTTTTACTCATTTAAAAGGAGTTTGCGACATTATTGTTTCTGGCACATTAAAAAAAGCGGTAGACGATTTAACCCCTAGGGCACGGAGGGGGGATGTCATTCTTTTATCTCCTGCGTGTGCTTCGTTTGATCAATTTAAAAGTTTTGAAGATCGGGGTCTTCAATTTAAGAAATTGGTATGGAAAATAAAAAAACATTAGACTATTCTCTACTTACAGCCATTTTATCGTTAATTAGCGTAGGGTTAGTGATGAATTATTCTGCAAGCTCGATTTATGCTTTAGAAAAATATGGGAGTTCTGTCTTTTTCTTAGTGCGGCAGCTCATCTGGATTTCAATAGGACTCGTTGGGCTTAGTTTATTGTCTTACTATGACTGTAGAAAACTTAAAATCTGGTCGAGGCCTCTGCTTTTTTTCTGCTTTATCTCTCTTCTTCTGGTACTGGTCCTAGGCAGAGAAGTAGGAGGAGCAAAACGATGGCTCCGATTTTCTGGAATTGGGTTTCAACCTTCCGAACTCACCAAATTAGCGTTGATCCTTTTTGTCAGTTACTATTGTGATAAGAAAAAAAGTAAACTCACACACTTTAAGAGTGGGCTCTTCCCTCTGTTAATTATCTTAGGTACTTTTTGCGGTCTCATTTTTATACAACCCGATTTTGGTACAGCGGTCTTGATAGGGCTCAGTTGCATGACTCTTATATTTATTGCTGGAGCAAGTTGGGACCATCTCCTCACACTTGTTTTGGTGGGTGTTCCTTTACTCGGAATGGCTGCCTGGGCTCAACCCTATCGCCGAAGAAGAATCCTTTCTTTTCTCAATCCTTGGGAAAACTCTCAAGGATCGAGTTATCAATTGGCTCAATCCTTATTGGCGCTGGGTTCGGGAGGGCTCAAAGGAGTTGGTTTGGGAAATTCTCATGCAAAACTCTTTTATTTACCAGAGTTACATACTGATTTTATCTTTCCGATTTTTGCCGAAGAAATGGGTTTAGCGGGTTCCTTAGCTATATTGGCATTATTCGCCATGATTGTTCGTTCTGGTTTTAAAATTGCCAGCCAACAGAGTGAACTTTTTAGCCAACTATTAGCCACCGGGATTACCTTAGTTTTTTTCTATCAAGTGATATTAAATATCGCCGTAGTTACGGGTTGCCTCCCAACAAAAGGGTTATCTCTCCCTCTGGTTTCTTTTGGAGGATCTTCGGTTGTTGTCACCTTGGCGGGGCTTGGAATTCTATTGAGTTTATCGCGCTATGGAAAACAAACCTAAAAAAATACTAATTGCTTCGGGCGGTACCGGTGGACATCTGTATCCCTCTTTAGTTTTAGCTCATTATCTCAAAAAAAACGGAGCAGAAATTTACTTAACTTTGGGAATTAATCCAAATCGAAAAAAATTATTGACTTTTCCGGAGGATATAAAGGAGATTCCCTATGAAATCATTCCTGCCGCCCCCTTACAAAACATAAAATCATTGATTCATAATTTTAATGCTTTTAAAATATCATGGAAGCTCTTAGACACATTTCACCCTCAAGGGGTGATTGGATTTGGTTCTTATGCTACTTTTCCTATGCTCCTGGCCGCATATTTAAAAGGAATTCCTGTAGTCTTACATGAACAAAATTTAATTCCGGGTATTGCCAACCGGATTGCCTCTATTTTTGCAAAAAAAGTAGCCATTAGTTTTCCCGATACCGGTCTCTATTTCTCCCAAAAGTCTGTTTTAGTAGGCAATCTAGTTCGATCTGAAATGTTCCAGAGAACAAATAAAAATAAAGAATTTATTACTCTTTTGGTCTTTGGAGGTTCGTCTGGAGCAAAGAAATTAAATGAATTAATTTTAGATATCGTCTCTGATTTGGAACCGTATAAAAATAAAATTGAAATAATTCATGTTACCGGTTCCAAGCAAGATGCAGAATTGATTCGGATGAGATTAACAAACTTAGGAATAAAAAACAGCGTGGTGGAGTATGCTCAGGAAATTTCCAAATGTTATCAAAAGGCTGATCTTGTATTATGTCGCTCTGGAGCGTCTACCATTACAGAACTTATTGCTACAGAGATTCCCGCAATTCTTATTCCCTATCCTCATGCGACTTCGAACCACCAATTTAAAAATGCTATGATCCTCTCCAAGTTAGGGGCTGCGATTGTCTTGCAGGAAGATATTCCAGATTTAAAAAAACAGTTGACAGAGCTATTACTTGGATTTTTTAAAGATCCGTTAAAACTTAAAAAAATGAAAGAGACCTATCACTCGTATCCGATTTCTTTAAAAGAGGCTCCTCAAAAATTAGCAGAATTACTTTACAGTCAATGTCTTTAAATATTTCTGTTTGCCAAATTAATGCTACGGTTGGAGATTTAGAAGCAAACAGTAGAAAGATACTCTTTTTTTACGAGCAGGCAGCTCGTACAGGAGCAGATCTTGCTGTATTTTCAGAATGTTGCCTGTGTGGATATCCGCCAGAAGATTTACTCTTACGAAAGAGTTTTCTTAAATCTAATCTGGAAACTTTAAGAGAGGTCGCGCAAAAGGTTAGAATGCCTTATGCGCTTATAGGGTTTGCCTATCCTAAGGGAGACAAAGTTTATAACGCTTGCGCTCTCTTAGGAAATAGAAAAATTCTTTCCATTTATAATAAACGGGATCTCCCTAATTATGGAGTTTTTGATGAAAAAAGATATTTTTCTCCGGGCACTAGTTTGGGACTTCTTAAGATTAAGGGTTATAAAATTGGAATTTCTATTTGCGAAGATATTTGGAATGAATCAGCGGAAAATATTTGTTTAAAACAAGCCAAAAGTGGGGCTAGACTGCTTATTAATGTTTCCGCTTCTCCGTACCATGGTGGTAAATTTAAGGTGCGCTATGATCTTTTGCGTAAAAGAGCGCGCCAAACTCGGTCCGCTATCCTCTATGTTAATTTAGTCGGGGGACAGGATGAACTCGTGTTCGATGGAAAGAGTTTTGCGCTTAATTCCCAAGGCGCATTAATTTTGAGAGCCAAATCTTTTGAAGAAGACATTAAATGGGTTCAGCTTCAAACCATGAAAGGAACGGTAAAATTAGTGGGGGGCCCTAATTCCATTGAGCCTTTAACTGAAGAAATAGAAGATATTTATCGGGCCCTAAAATTAGGAACTAAAGATTATATTGAAAAAAATGGTTTTGATCGAGTTGTGATTGGAATCTCTGGGGGGATTGATTCCGCTTTAACCGCCGCCATTGCGACAGATGCCTTTGGAAAAGAAAAGGTTTTGGGAGTGACCATGCCCTCGCCTTACACCTCCAAACAGACTTTAGATGATTCTAAAAAACTGTGTGAAAATTTAGGAATAGAATTATTCACGATTCCAATACATCCTATTTTTGATTCCTATTTAAAATCACTGGAGCCCATTTTTATGGGAAAAGAGAGAGATATTACCGAAGAAAATTTACAATCGCGTATTCGAGGTACTCTTTTAATGGCTCTCTCCAACAAATTGAGCGCATTAGTTTTAACCACCGGAAATAAAAGTGAGGTTTCGGTTGGCTATTCCACGCTATATGGAGATACTGCAGGAGGATTTGCCGTTATAAAAGACGTTCCCAAGACCCTCGTATACCGATTATCAAACTATGTCAATAAAAAAGCGGGAAGAGAACTCATACCCCAATCCATTATGGATCGTCCACCGACTGCAGAATTAAAAGAGAACCAATTAGACCAAGATACGCTCCCTCCTTATGATTTACTCGATCAAATGATTGAAAGCTATGTGGAACTAGACCAAGGAATAGAGTCACTTAAACGCGAGGGATTTGATCCAACGCTTTTAAAGAAAATAATTCGGATGATTGATCTCAGCGAATATAAAAGAAGACAGTCCCCTCCAGGCGTTAAAATAACTCCTAAGGCATTTGGAAGAGACCGCAGAATGCCCATTACCAGTCGCTATAAAGAAGCTTAAAAATACGATATAATTAGAGCACTCAATGAAGAGTTTATCTCCAAAGAAGGAGCTTGATCTCCTCCATCGTATTACTGATGTGATTTCTAGCACATTAGACCTTTCTGAACTTTTAAATAAAATTTCAAATCTTATTGTTTCTTTAAGCGGGGCAAATTCTTGTCTTATCTATCTCTATGATGATTTAAAAGAGTCGCTTATTTTATCTGGAGCGCAGGACTCACCTCTCGGAGCGCTGGGGAAAATAAAATTAAAACTGGGGGAGGGGGCCAGAGGATGGGTGGCAGAACATAGAAAACCAGTGGCCATTCCCAAAAGTTCCTACTTGGACTCCCGTTTTAAATATTTTTCCACTTTAAACGAAGATCAATATGAATCAATGCTTTCGGTTCCCATTCTATTAAGAGATCAACTTATTGGAGTTATTAATCTACATATAAAAAAAGAACACCATTATAAAGAATCTGAAATTACCCTTTTGACAACGGTCTCTAAATTGGTAGCCGGCTCCATTGAAACTTCTAGACTTTATATGGAAGCCAAATCTTGGGGAAAAAGAATGGAAACCATTTCTCAAGTTTCTCGGTTAGTGGCGGGTCCATCTTATTTAGATGAAATTTTAAGACTGATTGTCTCAATTACAGCGGAATCCGTGGGCTTTAAAATCTGCTCTGTCATGCTTTTAAATGACGAAAAAAAAGAGCTATCGATTGTGGCCACTCAGTCCCTATCGGAAGAATATCGTAAAAAACCTCCGATCCTTGTCAGCGAAAGTGTCTCAGGCAGGGCAGTCATTGAAAAAAAACCTATTGCCGTTTATGATATTCAAAAAGTTCCGGAATACCAATACCCAGAAATTGCTAAAAGAGAAGGTCTTTGTTCCCTTTTATGTGTCCCCATGATCGTAAAGGATCACTGTATTGGGATTTTAAATTCTTACACCTCTAAGCCTCACCATTTTACGGAGGCAGAAAGTAAAATGTTAGCTTCCATTGCTCACCAGGCCGCTATCGCGATAGAACATCGGCGCCTGACCGAAGAGACTTTGGCCACAAAAGCAGAATTAGAAGCGAGAAAAGTAATCGAGCGGGCCAAAGGGATACTGATGAAAGAAAAAAGGCTTTCAGAAGAAGAAGCTTTCAGGGAAATTAGAAAAGCTTCGATGGATAGAAGAAAGAGCATGAAAGAGATCGCCGAAGCGATCCTTTTATCAAAAGAAATAAAATAATTTACCCGAATAATCCAACTGAATTATTCGGGTTTATTTAAAATAGCTTTGGAGCGTCCGAACTTCTATGGCAGGTTTCATAGAATAGATTTGAAGCGCACTCTCTTTAAAAGCTTCTAGCGCCGAAAGTGTTGTAAAGATGGGAACCTGGAATTGTATAGAGGCCGTCCGTATTTTAGATCCGTCCGAACTCGCACCCTCATTGAGAGAAGGGGTATTGACTACAATCTGTACCTGTCTATTTTTTATGAGATCCACTACATGCGGTCTTCCTTCAGAAATTTTCTTAACCAGATCCACTTGCAACCCATTCTTTTTTAAATAGAGGTAGGTTCCTTCCGTTGCCACTAAACTAAAACCGATATCCTGCAGGCTGCGAATCATAGGTAAAGCGGTGGTTTTATCAGCATCCCGCAGGGAACAGAGAATTTTTCCGCTTAAAGGTAGTGTAGAACCCGAAGCGATTTGAGATTTAAAAAAAGCCAAAGCAAAGGTAGAATCAATCCCCATTACTTCTCCGGTGGATTTCATTTCTGGAGAAAGGAGGACATCAGTTCCTGGAAATTTTACCCAAGGTAAGACTGCTTCTTTTACCGCGATATGTTTCATTTTAGAAAGAGATAATTTTGAAAAATCATATTGTGACTTTAGTTCCTTTAAAGTTTTTCCTATCATAATCTTTGCTGCAATTTTAGCTATGGGAACACCGGTGGCTTTACTAATAAAGGGAACGGTTCGGGAGGCTCTGGGATTTACTTCTAAAATATAAACTTTGCCCTCTTGGATGGCGAATTGAATATTTAAAAGCCCTTTACAATTTAACCCCAAGGCTAATTTTTCTGTGATTTCTTTAATCGTCTCTAACTCTTTATGGGTTAAATTTTGGGGGGGGAGTATGCAGGCAGAGTCCCCAGAATGAATTCCTGCTTCTTCTATGTGTTCTAAAATTCCAGCAATCAGGACAGATTCTCCATCTGAAATGGCATCCACATCCACCTCTTTAGCATTATTTAAGAACCGATCCACTAAAATAGGATGGGAGCTTTTCCCATTTTTTTCCAGCAAGCTCTTCTGAACATATTCCTCTAACCCTTTTTCATCATAAACAATCTTCATCCCTCGTCCCCCTAAAACATAAGAGGGGCGGACAATAACAGGATATTTCAGTTTTTTAGCCACCGTCAGTGTATCTTCTAAGGTTGTGGCGCTGCCCCATTCAGGGTGAAGAAGATTTAATTTTTTTAATAATTGGCCAAACTTATGACGATCTTCCGAAACATCGATGGAATTTGGGGAAGTGCCTAGAATTTGCACGCCGGCATTCGCTAAGGGAAGGGTAAGGTTGAGGGGAGTTTGCCCTCCAAATTGAACAATAACCCCTATTGGTTTTTCCTTCTCTATAATATTCATAACATCTTCAAAAGTTAACGGTTCAAAATAGAGCCGATCTGAAATATCATAATCGGTAGAGACAGTCTCTGGATTACAGTTCACCATAATGCTTTTATACCCTTCTTCATGCAGGGCCATCACGGCGTGCACGCAACAATAGTCGAACTCTATTCCCTGGCCTATGCGGTTGGGCCCTCCACCCAATATAATCACCTTTTTTTCTTGAGGATTGACCTCTCCTTCATCTTCTTCTTCGTACGTAGAATAAAAATAGGGAGTGAAGGCGGGAAATTCTCCGGCACAGGTATCCACGACTTTATACGTGGGTAAAATTTTCTCTTTTTTCCTCAGCGAACGGATATCGGATTCAGAATTTTGGGTCAAAAACGCCAGTTGTTTATCAGAAAATCCAAATTGTTTAGATTCTTTTAAAAGTTCATAAGAAAGATTTTTAGAGTTCTTTTCTATCTTATGTTTCATTTCAATTATTTCTTCAATTTGCTGCGTAAACCACGGGTCTATCCCCGAGAGGGTGAAAATATCTTCTTTGTTTAAACCCGCTTCTAACGCATAGGTCACATTAAAAATCCGATTATTATTGGGAATACGTAATTTATTCTTGATCTCTTCTATAGTACCAGGCACATCATTTCCATCCGCTCCCAATCCCGCTCTTCCAATTTCTAAACCGCGGATCGCTTTTTGTAACGCTTCCTTAAATGTCCGCCCAATCGCCATGACTTCACCCACAGATTTCATCTGACTGTTTAAGGTTTGGTCTGACTTTGTAAACTTTTCAAATGCAAATCGCGGAATTTTAACCACACAATAATCCAAAGTGGGCTCAAACGAAGCCGGTGTTTTTTGGGTGATGTCGTTCGGAATTTCATCTAAAGTATAGCCCACGGCTAGTTTTGCGGCAATTTTTGCGATAGGGAACCCTGTTGCTTTAGAAGCTAAGGCAGAAGAACGGGAAACACGCGGATTCATTTCTATGACTACCACTCTCCCATTCGTTGGATGCACGGCAAATTGAATATTGGAGCCACCCGTTTCCACCCCTATAGCTCGAATGCATTGAAAAGCTTGGTCTCTTAAGATTTGATATTCTTTATCGGTTAATGTTTGGGCAGGAGCCACAGTAATGGAGTCTCCGGTGTGAACCCCCATGGGATCAAAATTCTCAATGGAGCAAATGACGACACAATTGTCTAAGCGGTCTCTCATTACTTCGAGCTCGAATTCCTTCCAGCCCAAAACTGATTCTTCAATTAAAATTTCACTAATAGGACTAGAATCTAAGGCGTTGGTTGCTGCTTCTATAAATTCATCCTGAGAATATACAATGGAAGAACCTGTTCCCGCTAAAGTAAAGGAAGGGCGTATAATAAGGGGAAACCCTATTTCCTTAGAGATCTTTTCTGCTTCGGTCAAATTGTAGGCCACCCCAGATTTAGGAAGGTCTAACCCTATCTTAATCATTGCCTCCTTAAAAAGTTTACGATCCTCCGCTTTTTTAATCGCCTCGAGCTTAGCTCCTATGAGTTCTACTCCCCATTTTTTAAGAACCCCTTTTTCTGCTACAGTCACCGCTAAATTTAAAGCTGTTTGCCCTCCTAAAGTGGGTAAAATGGCATCTGGTCTCTCTTTTTCAATGACTTTTTCTAAAAATTCTGGAGTTAAAGGTTCCACATAGGTAGCATCGGCAAACTCAGGATCCGTCATGATAGTGGCGGGGTTTGAATTAATTAGAACGACCTCATAGCCCTCGCTTTTTAAAGCCCTCAAAGCTTGAGTCCCCGAATAGTCAAACTCACAGGCCTGGCCAATGATGATGGGGCCGCTTCCTATAATTAAAATTTTATGAATATCAGTCCGCTTACCCATTGGAATATTTTTGCATTAGCTTGTTTTTTTGAATGAGAGCGATAAATCGATCGAATAAATATTTAGAATCGTGAGGGCCCGAAGAAGATTCGGGGTGATATTGAACAGAAAAAATCGGTAAAGTTTTATGGCGCATCCCTTCTAAGGTGCCATCGTTAAGATTCACATGGGTCAGTTCCACATCCTTCCCCGCTAAAGATTCAATATCTACGGCAAAACCATGGTTTTGTGTGGTAATTTCTATTTTTCCTGTAGATAAATCTTTCACTGGATGGTTGACCCCTCGATGGCCAAATTTTAATTTGTAGGTCTTACCTCCCAGCGCCAGTCCTAAAAGTTGGTGTCCTAAACAGATGCCGAATAAAGGAATAGAAGTTTTCGCCTTTTGGTTAGGAAGGTCGATGACTCTTTTAATCGTGTCGATGGCATAATGCACTGCAGCCGGATCTCCCGGACCATTGGAAAGCATAATTCCATCGGGAGAATATGAAAGAATTTGTTGAATGGTACTGTTAGCGGGTAAAACAGTTATGCGACATCCTTTTTCTTGTAGAGACCGTAGAATATTCTGTTTTACGCCAAAGTCCATAATGACAACGTTGAGCGTAGGAGATTTGGGAACTTCCCATTCATAGGGTTGGGAGCAAGTTACCTCTTTAACCAGATCGTTCCCTATCATAAGAGCGGAGTCTCTAACTTTTTTTAATAGGCTTTCAGGATCAAAATCTACTGTGGAAAGGATCCCTCTCATCACCCCGGCTTCTCTTAAATGTTTGGTAAGGGCGCGCGTATCAATGCCGGAGAGGGCAGGGATCTTCCTTGAAGTTAAAAACTTTTGGAGTGTTTCTGTGGAACGCCAATTCGATACAATGGAGCTGATCTCCCTTACAATAAAACCTTCGCAATGCACCTTTTTAGATTCCAGATCTTCGGAATTTGTCCCTACGTTACCTATGTGAGGTTCCGTCATCAGGATAATCTGTCCTTTATAGGAAGGATCGGTTAAGATTTCTTGGTACCCGGTCATGGAGGTGTTAAAGACAACTTCTCCCACCGCTTCTCCAGAAGACCCAAAAGAGGACCCTTTAAACGATTTTCCAGATTCTAATACAAGGATCGCAGGTTTTATTCTATCCATAGATCTTAAATTTCTGCGTATGATAGCAAAGATTTCTTACCTTGACAACTTTACCGACAATTAGTATAAATATGAAAATTTGATGAAAATCTCCTCCCAATAAATTTAGTCTTCCTTATATATATAAATGGAAATTAAACCCACTTTTATTCAGCGTACTAGAAATCTAATTTTTGGGTCCCCTTTAGACCCTTTGGATAGTGGTATATTTCATAAACTATCCCTCATAGCTTTCTTCGCATGGGTGGGTTTAGGCGCGGATGGACTTTCCTCTTCTTGTTATGGTCCCGAAGAAGCTTTTCTGGCATTGCAAGGTCATACCTATTTAGCCATTTTTGTAGCGATAGGAACAGTTTTTACCATTTTAACGATTAGCGCCAGTTATTCTCAAATTATTGAGCTTTTTCCAACGGGGGGAGGAGGGTATCTTGTCGCCAGTAAACTTCTTTCCCCTACTTTTGGTATGGTCTCGGGCTGCGCCCTTTTAGTGGATTATACCTTAACAATTACCATATCTGTTGCCAGTGGCGCCGATGCTCTTTTTAGCTTTATTCCTTCTGCTTGGTTTCAATATAAATTATTATTCGCTTTCTCCGGAGTGATAGCCTTAACGGTATTAAACCTTCGTGGAGTAAAAGAATCGGTATTGCCTCTTGTCCCTATTTTTTTAACGTTTGTCATAACTCATCTTTTCTTTATCTTATATGCTTTAATTCAGCATTCTGCTAATATCCCAGAACTCACAAAGGCAACTATTACGGAAGTAAAAGTAAGTCATTCTCAAATTGGATTTATTGGAATGTTTTTGCTCATTCTAAGAGCTTATAGCTTGGGAGCTGGAACGTTTACCGGGATTGAGGCTGTGAGTAACGGGCTTCCTATTTTAAGAGAGCCAAAGGTTAAAACGGGCAAGAGAACAATGAATTATATGGCCATCTCCTTAGCTTTTACGGTGCTTGGTCTCATGCTTTCCTATTTACTCTATGGGGTTCAACACCAGTATGGAAAAACTTTAAATGCTGTGCTATTTGGAAATATAGTGTCGCAATGGCATTCCGTCCAGTTAGGAACTTTTATTGTATTTATAACGCTCGTTTCAGAAGCCGCTCTTTTATTTATAGCGGCTCAAGCGGGGTTTATAGATGGCCCCAGAGTATTATCAAATATGTCTTTGGACCGTTGGTTCCCAAGCCGTTTTACTATGTTGAGTGACCGCTTTGTAAGCCAGAATGGGGTATTGATCATGGGAGGAACCGCTCTTGGAGTCATGGCGCTAACGGGCGGTTCGGTAAGATTCCTGGTCGTTCTTTACAGCATCAATGTGTTTATCACCTTTGTGCTTTCTCAATTGGGAATGGTGCGCCATTGGTGGCAAGTCCGAGTAGAAGAAAAAGAATGGGCAAAAAAACTCCTAATCAATGGCTTAGGGCTTATTCTTTGCTCTTTTATTTTACTTTCGGTCATCGTACTAAAATTCCATGAGGGGGGGTGGCTCACGCTTCTTTTTACTGGAGCTTTAATCTCATTTGCTTTCATGATTAAACGGCATTATAAACAAACGAGCCTCCTATTAATGCGATTGGAAAGCTTAGTGGTCTCTGCCATGCTTTCTGTGGAGAATCAATTGGAAGAGCATGGGAGCGGAATGGAAATTTCTCATAATCCTAAGGATAGAACCGCAGTAATACTGGTAAATGGTTTTAATGGATTAGGTCTTCACACTCTTTTTGGAGTGATTCGTTTATTCCCTGATATATTTAAAAATTTTGTATTTCTAGAGGTAGGGCTTATCGACGCGGGTACGTTTAAAGGAGCTGCCGAAGTGGACCATTTAAAAAACAAAATTAATAAAGATGTGGAACGGTATGTTCATTACATGAAACAGTTTGGCTATTATGCGGAAGGTTATTCTTCCATGGCGAACGACGTGGTGGATGAGGTTGCAGAGGTGGCTCCAAAAATATTGGAGCGTTTTCCAAATTCTATCTTTTTTGGCGGACAACTCGTTTTCCCGAAAGATTCATTCTTTACTCGTTTACTCCATAACTACACGGTTTTTGCGATGCAGAGACGATTTTACCATGAGGGAGTCACGATGGTAGTTTTGCCTATTCGGGTATGAGTACTAGAATAGGGAAAAGTATAAGAATAAGTATAAAAAATAGTTGACAAGTTTTTTTATTTTTTTGTACTATAGCGCAAGTACCCAGTTGTATTTATATTTAGGACAAAGAAGTCCTCTTGGTTTATTGTTACTAGTGAAGAGCCAGGGGGTTTTGTTTGGGCGATGAAGCCTGGCAACGGAATATCTTTTTAAAGTTGTCGGGTTTTTTTATTTTGAATACTAAACGAGGAGGATAGAGATGAAAATAATAAGTCAGTTAGCTAAAAAGCTTCTAAAGAGAGAGCAGATGTGCAAATTATTTGCGTTGCTTTCTCTTTTCTGCATATTGGGAAGCGCGAGCTTAACCTATGCAGGAGATCCAGATCCAAGCGGCGCCAATACTGGAACAGCAATAGATGTTCCAGCGGCAGTTTCCGGTCAGCCTACGCTATTGGAACTTGCAAACGCCGTGGGACACAACAAAATAGCCATTAACATCATGTGGACCCTAATTACGGGATTTTTAGTCATGTTCATGCAAGCTGGTTTTGCTATGGTAGAAACAGGCATGACCCGAGCAAAGAACGTTTCTCATACTATGGCGATGAACTTTATGATTTATCCTCTAGGTATGCTCGGTTTCTATATCTGCGGTTTTGCTTTCATGTTTGGCGGTTTAGGCGCCCTTGGGACCCTGGGAGGTTTTGCAGGTTTAGATAAAGAGGTTACTATCAGTTTATTTGGAAAAGATTTTGGTCTATTTGGCGCCAAAGGGTTTTTCCTTGGAAAAAATGTATATGATGTGGCAATCTTTGCACTTTTTCTATTTCAAATGGTCTTTATGGATACGACGGCAACGATTCCTACAGGTTCTATGGCTGAAAGATGGAAATACTCCGCCTTTTTCCTGTATGGATGGGCTGTAGGTACCATTATTTATCCTATATATGGAAACTGGGTATGGGGAGGCGGTTGGCTAGCGATGCTTGGAAAGAATTTCGCATTGGGTCATGGTCACGTGGATTTTGCAGGTTCTTCCGTTGTGCATTTAACAGGAGGAGTGATTGCTCTGGTGGGAGCTTGGGTTATCGGACCGCGCATTGGTAAATATAATAAAGATGGTTCTCCCAATGCCATTCCGGGTCATAACATTCCGATGGCGATAATTGGAACCTTTATCCTTGCTTTCGGATGGTTTGGTTTTAACCCAGGATCTACTTTGGCGGGGACAGACTTAAGAATCGCTGTCGTTGCAACAAATACCATGCTTGCTTCTGCTACAGGGGCAGTAGCTGCGACACTTTGGATGTGGGCTTTCCGCACCAAAAAACCAGATCCTAGCATGATGTGCAACGGAATGCTTGCCGGTTTAGTAGCTATAACAGCACCTTGCGCGTTTGTAAACTCTATAAGCGCTTGCATCATTGGTTTAGTCTCTGGTGTTCTTGTGGTAGAATCTGTCTTTTTTATTGAAGGGAAACTTAAGATTGATGATCCCGTGGGTGCGATATCTGTTCACGGAGTCAATGGCGCTTGGGGAGTTCTTTCTTTAGGACTCTTTGCGGATGGTTCTTATGGAGATGGTTGGAATGGAGTTGCCGGAACTGTGAAAGGGCTTTTTTATGGAGATTCTTCTCAGTTTATTGCAGAACTCATTGGTGTGGCAGCCAACGTTATCTATGTGGGACTTATTTCTCTTATTGTCTTCAAATTAATTGAACTTATTGTCGGGAATCGTGTAGATCCAATCGCGGAAGTTGAGGGTCTAGATATTCCGGAAATGGGTGTACCAGGTTACGTTGGTATTAAGATGGACAAGATGTCAGAAACACCACTTACTAAAATATAAATAGTATAAAGGATCCATTCCGATTTCTATATTCGTTTTTTGATGATATAGAAATCGGAGGATGCCTTTAGGGAGAAAAATATGAAATTAATTCAAGCAATTATTCGTCGTGAAAAATTATCTGTGGTAAAGCAAGCATTAGATTCTGTCCAATGCCCGGGCATGATGGTTTGG
>JAHFCA010000068.1 GCA_023249715.1 Elusimicrobiota bacterium | reverse complement strand
GAATCACTTGTTCATAATTGGGGAACTTACCATCAATTACACGACTTAACAGATGAATTTCCTCGCCAAAATCCATCCATTTAAATGAAATTTGATTTTCATAGGGGGCAATTTGAATCCAATCCTCTTTAAAATCGCCGGCTGAAAGGAGGCGCATAAGTTCACTCACCGCTTTAGAGGGGATAATCACCGTCGCGTTGAGGTTTTTTTCAAATCCATTTTTCCACACATACGCGAGTCTTCTCCCATCGGTAGCCACCATTTTTATTTCTCCTTGTTGCGCCAGGAAGTAGATTCCGTTGAGGACATACCGCGTTTCATCGAAAGATATGGCAAAATGAGTTTTACGGATCATGTCCTGGAAAAGACTCTTTTTTAATTTAAACGATTTTTCTTCCGGAAACTCCGGGATGAGAGGAAAGTCTTCTGGAGGTAACGATAAAATAGTAGCCTTTACCTTTCCACATTGCAGCTCTACTCTTCGGCCATCGGAAGTATTTAATTCTATGGGATGGTCGTTGGGCATTTCCCGCACAAGATCGCCAAATCTTTTTGCCGGAACTGTAATTTTACCTACTTCTAATGCCTCGCCTTTTACTCCACAGCGAATCCCAACCTCCAAATCTGTGGCTTCAATTCGGATTCCCAAACCTTTGGCAGTTTTTTCCGACCGTATCAATAAGTTGGAAAGTATGGGAAGAGTGCTTTTTGTGGATATGGATGACTGCACAGCCTGAATGGCTCGAATTAAATCCTCCTTACTAAATGACAGCTTCATAAAACAATCCCTCCCTGCAAAGTCTTAATCTATTATTATAAGTATTAAATATTAGTAGTAATATTAGTAGTCGTGTGAATAGGGTTGATAACGCATTCATATTTTTTAAAAACCTTATAAATTAAGGAAAAATTTTAAAATCTTCTTGTGGATGAATCTGTGCGCAAAGATACACAGACCTAGCAGCCGTAAAATTCCATCCACATTTAAAAGTCGTTATACACAAAATCTTTTCTTTATTCACCAGTTACCACCAGCTAAAATTAATTAGAACCGTCACTCTTAATTTCGTGCGTAATCTTGTTAATTAAAGAAGAAACAAAAGGACTTTCCGCCATTTTTAATTTTACCTTTTCACAAGCATGAAGGACAGTTGTGTGATCTTTTCCTCCGTAGAATCCGCCAATTTCCGTGGTGGAAAGGTCGGTAAGAGTTCTCGCCAAATACATGGCGATCTGTCTGGGCCAGGCGATCGCGTCTGTTCTTCTTTTGGATTTTAGTTCTTTGGGATTGAGACTGAAATGCTTGGCAACTACTTCCTGAATGAGATCCATGTCGATTGGCTTTTCTGGTTCTTCCCGTTTTAAGATATCTTTTAAAGTACTCCGGGTCATATCGATGGTTAAAGGGGTGCTGGTCAAAGAAGAATAGGCCACGGTGCGAATGAGAGCTCCTTCCAATTCCCGGATATTCGATTTTACCTGGGAAGCGATAAAAAACATGACGTCGTCCGGAACAAAAATTCTTTCCAGTTCCGCTTTTTTTCTTAAGATGGCGATCCGTGTTTCTAAGTCGGCAGGTTGAATATCCGCTACCACTCCCCATTCAAAACGGGAAATTAAACGTTCCTGCAGAGACCCCATCTCTTTAGGCGGTCTATCCGAAGAGATCACGATTTGCTTTCTCGAATCGAACAACGTATTGAAGGTAAAGAAGAATTCTTCTTCCGATTTCCCTTTTCCCATAAGGAACTGGATATCATCAATCAGCAAACAATCTAAATTTCTGTATTTATTTCTAAAATCGCTAGGGCGCTCGTAGCGCAGAGAGTTGATAAACTCATTAATAAATTTTTCCGAACTTAAATACAAAATTCTGGCATTGGGATGGTTTTGAAATATGGAGTGGCCAATCGCATGCATGAGATGAGTTTTTCCAAGACCTACAGAGCCATAAATGAAAAGGGGATTAAAACGAACTCCGGGCTCCTTAGACACCCCTTCTGCCGCCGCTTTAGCGAAACGATTCGTTTCTCCTTCAATAAAAGAAGCGAATGTGTATTTTGGGTTAAATTGAGCGATGCTAAAGGAAGGATCCACTTTTTCTTTAATTGTAATGGTTGCGCTAGGGGGAAAAATTTGAACCGGAGCTTCTAAATCCATAGCGCTTTCCTTGGGCAGGATAATTGCCAACGATACTTCTGACTGAAAAAACTCTTTTAATAAATTTTCAATTTTTTCTTGAACTCTCTGAGAAATCCAGTCTGAAAAAATTTTGTTGGGGACTTCAATGGCGAATTTTTTGTTTATAGTTTCCGCACTATCGGATAACAATCCTAAGGGTTGAACGGGCTTTAACCAGAGCTCAAAAAGCTCTCCACCCAGATCTTCTTTTAGTTTAGAGGATATCTTGCTCCACAGGTCGTTTGCGGATCGGGAAGATTCATTTGTAATGAGCGTCTCTTTAGAGAGAGTAGGAATGTCTAAATCTGAGTTCATAATTCACCTCGAATTAGTTATCCACAGGTTGCTAACACTTGTGGATAATTATTGTGAAACATGTATATAAGTCCATCTTTTACCATCTTCTACCATTGAGTGCTTTCTATTTTAAGAAACCTTCGAATAAAAGAGCTAACTTAAATTAGACTTTATGGAAGAGGACGCAGAATTTTAGCAATTTGATCTAGGGATGTCAAGGAAAATTTTGGGTTTGTTTTGGGTTAAAATTTGACAACTCTAACCCTATTTTGGTACAAAAGGTCTATTATGCCAAAACGTACATTCCAACCCAATAGAAGACGCAGGGCGAAAGTCCATGGTTTTAGATCGCGTATGAAAAGTCCTGGAGGGCGTAAGGTTTTAAGTGCGCGTCGCAGGAAAGGGCGCCATCAAATCATCCCCTAATCGCATAGGTTATCGATTTCCCAAAATTGCTCGGCTGAGAAAAAAAAAAGAATTTTCTTTAGTGCGGCAATCCGGAGAGATCTATACCTCTAAGAGTTTTACCCTACGGTATCTAAAGCGAGTTGAAAATTTAAGTTCAAAAATTCCCCATGAGATAGTTCGACTGGGGATCTCTTTTTATCCTCGGACTAAGAGTTCTGTGGTGAGAAACCGCGCGAAAAGGGTTTTGCGGGAAATTTTTAGAATAGAAAAAAGTTCTTTTATTCCCGCAATCGATCTTCATATCGGAGTAAAACCACAGAATAAGAGTAATGCTATCGTTTTTTCTGTTTGGAAAGAAGAATTTATAATAGGATGTAAAAATTTAAATATTTGGAGAGAGCGCTAATTTGAGAACCATCACTCTTTTTTTAATAGAAATTTATCGCCTTTTCGTCCCTTCTTTAAAATTAATCTTTGGCATTCAAGGGTGTTGCCGATATTCCCCTTCCTGTTCCGGGTACACTCAAACCGTCATAAAAGAGCGCGGATGGATGCGGGGAATAGTTCTAGGCTTCAAGAGGCTTACTTCCTGTCACCCCTTTTATCCCTAATTTAAGGAGTCAATAATCCATGGAAAAAAATGTTATATGGGCAACAATTTTATCGGCGCTTTTTCTTTTTAGTTGGTACCACTTTTTCCCTCCTCAACCCTCTATTCAAAAAGATTTAAATCGGGATATTTCAAAATCTTTTCTAGAAAAAACTTTAATCCCACAATCGTTGCCTAATGCAGAAAGCGCTCTAGAGACTCCTTACTCCCAAATTGTCATTGATTCTAGAGGAGCCGCGATAAAAAGTTGGCAGCTAAAAGAAGAAAAAGGAAAAGCCCGAAACGAAGTCTTAAATTTAGTGAATCATCCGCAAGCGGGGGCGCCCCTGCCTTTGGAAGCATGGCCTCTTTCCACGTACCCGGAACTTTCCTTTAAAGAAGTCAAAAAGAGCGCCAAAGAGTCCGTTTGGAAAGCGATGCTTCCTCAGGGAGTGGAGATTGAAAAGAGATACGCTTTAGAATCTTTAAATGGAGAGCCTTCTTATTTTCTTAACTTTTCATTGGAGTTTAAAAATTTAAAAAATGGTCCAGCTCAAATTTCCGGATTTGAACTGGGCTGGAAAAATGGATTAGGAACTGTCACAAGTGAAAAAAAGGAAAACGAAAGGGTGACTCGTCTTCTGGCCTACCCTTCTCCCACCAAAGAAGTAGTTAAATTTAAAACCGGAGAAGAGAGAGCCCAATACCAATGGTATGGAGTAGATAACCGGTATTATCTGGTTGCTATTTTCCCCAAGGAGGGAGAATTTTATTCAGTTAAGACGGAGAAATCCAAATTAGATCCGGGGAGCTTGTCTCTCGTTGTGAATAATTTTTCTCTTTTACCTAAAGAAAATAAAATTTTTAGAGCTACTCTTTATGGAGGTCCGAAAGGATACACCCATTTAAAAAATTTAAACCTCTCTTTGGAAAACGCAGTCGACTTTGGTTATTTTGGATTTTTGGGGAAAGGGGCATTGAAAGCGTTAGAAACACTTAAGAGATGGTTTGGGAACTATGGTTGGGCGATTATTGCTTTAACTTGTTTTTTACAGATGGTGTTACTGCCTCTAACCTTAAAAAGTTACCAATCCACCCGAGCTATGAAAAAGCTGCAACCTAAAATTCAAGATCTACAAAAAAAGTATAAGGACGATTCTACACGGTTAAACCAGGAACTTCTCCAGCTCTATAAAAGCGCAAAAACTAATCCGTTTGGGGGGTGTATCCCCATGGTCTTACAAATTCCTGTTTTTTGGGCCTTTTTTACCATGTTAAGAAACGCCTATGAGTTAAAAGGAGCTCCATGGATATTTTGGATTAAAGATCTTTCTCAACAGGACCCGATTTATGCTTTACCTATCATTATGGGAGGAGGAATGTTTTTACAGCAGAAACTTTCTGGGAGTGTGGGGGATCCTTCTCAAGCCAAAGTGATGGCTTTTATGCCGCTTATTTTTACTTTTATGTTTTTAAGATTCCCAAGCGGTCTTGTTCTTTATTGGCTCACTAATAGTACTTTTTCTATTCTCGCTCAATACCTCTATAACAAAAAACAATCTACCGCGGCTTAGCCCAAATAATTCCGTTTCCCACTGAGATATTCAGATCAGTGAATTTATTTCAACCCCGCTTTACGGTGATGAAAAAATCTTTCTTCCGGGAGCACTCCCACCTTCAGGCCAAAAACCTTCAGAATACTTTCTAAGCTCTGAATTCTTGGATTCCCATGTTTGGAAAGCATTTGGTATAAGTTTGCTCTATTCAATTTTGTTTGTCGAGAAAGTTTGGTTATTCCACCTTGGGCTTGCGCCACATCCCTTAACGCAGCTAACAGCAAATTAACATCCCCTTCTTTAAGAACCGCATTAAGATATTCAGAAGCTTCAATGGGATTTTTAAGTGCTTTTATAAGACTTTCTCTAAATGATTTTGTCCGCTTCATTTTACCCTCCAGTAATCTTTCCAGTATTCTTGCGCTTTTAGGATATCCCTTTTTTGTGTCCCTTTCTCTCCACCGCAAAGAAGTATCGCTATCGTAACTGTAGAGGATTAGGCATGGCACTTTCGGATGAGTCTCTTTTTATTCGAGTGCTCAAAGAGTAAATAACTTGCTCTTTCCGAAGAGAATCTGGTTTAGAATCCGATGGGAACTTATTCCACCAGCATTTCTTGTAGAACTGATTTTAGCTGATGAATAGTTTGGTTTTCTAAGCTCCCCAATTTTTTTATCAATCTTACTTTGTCTACCGTTCGTATTTGGTCTAATACAATCCAACCCTGTTTCCCCTTAAATTTAATTGGGATTCGGCTAGGGTAAGGGCGCGATTTTGTTGTCATAGGGGCGATAATAACAGTGGCGATGTGCGCATTCATTTCGTTGGGAGATAGGACAACACAGGGGCGGGATTTGTTAATTTCGTGACCTACTGTAGGTTCAAGACTAACCAGAAATATGTCGTACTGTGTCATTACCACTGCCAGTCCTTAATATTTAAATCGATCGTGTCTTCAATAAATAGGACGTCGTCTTTTCTTAAATGCATTTCTTCAAAAGCTTTTTCCCAGCCGCTTCTTGGTTTTTTTTGAATGGGACAAAGTTCAATCGCATTTCCATGAATGTTAAGATCCACTTCCGAAGTTATGTGACAGAGTTTAAGTAAACTGCTTGGAATGCGAATTCCTTTGGAATTACCTATGGGGACAATAGAAGTTCTCATGATAGGCCACCTCCAGATGTAATTATAAAGTAATTACTCTACTCTGTCAAATAGTGTTACAAAAAAGTTACAAAAAGTTTGAGAAAAGTTTCTAGGTTACCGATATAATTAAATGAAGAATCTAATAAACATAGAATTAGGGAATAATGAATATTAATTTTTGGATGGATAAAAGTAATCGCGATTGGTTACGGCTCACTGCAACAACTGTTGCGGTTAGTTTTTTATTTACGACCATTAGCGCTCCGTTTGTTCAGGCGAACTTATGGGAGGAGCGCCAGAAATCTGTTAAGGAACTTAAAGAGAACCGAGAAACAGTTCTAGTCCAGCTGCCCACAATTCAGAATTTGGGGACAGACCCCAATTCTCTCCACAATGCAAATTGGGGTCTGTCCCCAAATTCAAATCCAGTTCCATTTAGCAACGGTAATTTAAGATGGATCACCTCCCTTCCCCTAAACTACGCCACATTTAAGAAAGCGTCCATTCCTCCTTCGTGGAAACCAACGGATCCTATCGTTATCTACATTCAAGACGCTCACTTAAATAAAGATGCCCAAACCAATATAGGCAAATCCATCCAGCACTATATAGACCATGGAAATTTGGACATGGTAGCTTTAGAGGGAGCATTTGAACCCATAGATTTAAGCCGTTTCCGCAGATTTCCCAATCAAGACTCAGTCCATAAAGTAGCGGACTATCTGTTAAGAGAAAATAAGATTTCTGGCTCCATTCATACCGCATTCACAAGCAAGAAAGAAATCCCTACTTTTATAGGGGTCGATGACAGAGTACACTATGACGCCAATGTAGAAGCCTACAAGATCGCTTTCCCTAAGGTTTCAAAATACAAAGAAGAGCTCTCTAAAATTGAGAAGAGTTTGGAACTAGAGAAAACAAATCAGTTTAACCCACAACTCTTAAGCTTTGATAAAGAAGTTCAGTCTTATAGGGATGGGAAGGAGCAGTTAGGGAAGTATATCCAATTTCTAGAGAAAATAGGGACAGACCTTCAGGGTCTGTCCCTATTTTCTCCCATAAGACAAACTTGTCCAGAAATCCATACATTCCTCAAAGCCTTAGATATGGAACAAACGATGGATTTTTCCCAGGTAGAAAAAGAAAGAGCTACCCTCCTTCAAAAACTAACCCAAAACCTCTCCAAACCGCAGATCACAGAACTTTTAAATGTTAGCTTGGCCTATAGATTAGGGAACATCCAACACACGAGCTTTTATGTTTATTTGAAAGAGCTTTGCCAAAAGAGCCAAGTGAACTTTAAAGAGTTTCCCGCGATGGATGGCTATATTAAATACGCGCTTCTTACGGATCAGATTAACGCGGAGTT
>JAHFCA010000067.1 GCA_023249715.1 Elusimicrobiota bacterium | reverse complement strand
CCAAACATTATGAGACTCATCTAAAAAGTAAACTTTTAAGTTTTTAACTTTTACTTGAGGACTCACCCCATCCACATAACCATCGGAATCTTCGTCTAAATAGGGCATAACAATGGTAATGGGAGTATTAAAATGACTTTGAATTCTATTCCCATTTTGGTTCAATGCGGCAAATTCACGAATAGTGACTTCTTGAGCAAAAACTCCCACCACATCTTTTAATTTCGCAGTCGCTTCCTCTAGCGCGCTCGGCAAAACATATTGCAAACTACTATAGCTATTAAAACCCCCTATTCCCGCAGGACGGACTCCTCGAGGAACCGCGCCAGACCTTACCCCCCCGACCACCACTGACACATTTAAAGAAGCATCTTCGGGTAAAGCCTGGGGAGGAATAACAACTTGGGTTTTCCCATCGGCAGCGGTAAACTGGTTAACGGTGTTTTTATTCATGAGTGTTTCAAAAAGAACTTTTCTTTCATTGGCTAAACCATTTCCGGCTAAATCTTGCACTCCAACAGAAATAGTCAGTTCATAAAGCCATCCCCGACTTAGATTTGTTTGCGGCGTGATGCTTAAAAGATACGTATTCGAATCGTAACTAAAATTTAATGCTACCGTACTAGAACGACTATTTCCAGCATTATCCCGTGTTCCTGTAATTTTAATATTGGCAGCGGTTAGAGTGGCCTGCTTTATCGCTTCACTAAATTGAATTTTTATAGTAGGTAAAACTCCTACACTCAAATAGCGGCCATCTACGCCCTGAACAGTGGAAATAGACTTAATACTTAAATCCGGAGGCAGTATATCGGCAGCGCCAATAAAAGAGATGGCAGAAAAAATAGAAAGGTAAAAGAAAACTAAAATTTTAAGAAATTTTATTTTATTCATGGATTCCTAATTCCGTAAGTCACCATAAGTATAATGAAGTAAGAGAAACTTTTCTTCAACATACTGTAACATTTTTGTAACAAAATCAATAATTTTAAATGTAATCGATACCATTTTCATTTAAAAAAAATTTTACCTCGATCCTTTCCTTTCGTCGAACCTAAATCCGGCGCCCGGCACAGTTTTAATTTTATATCCATGATCGCCTAATTTCTTTCGCAATCGTTCTACGTGTGTATAGACGGTGGAAAGCATCGAGGTGCAATGAGACCCCCACACGGTATCGAAAATGGTCTTTTCACTGAGAACCTTGTGGCGGTTGATGTAAAGAAATTTTAATAATTCCAATTCTTTAGGAGTGAGATGCAATTCTTTACCGCCAATGTGCACAATTCTTCTATCCACATCCACATGCAATGTTCCAGATTTCAGAGTTGTGGGAGAAGGCTGGCTCCGGAGAGATCTTCGTAGAGCTATCTGAATTCGGACCAACAGTTCCTTTTGATGAAATGGCTTAACAATAAAATCGTCCCCGCCCAGAGTTAAAGCGGAAACGCGGTCCACTTGCTGATCTCGAACCGTTAGAAAGATAA
This sequence comes from Elusimicrobiota bacterium, assembly GCA_023249715.1. Classification (GTDB taxonomy): domain Bacteria; phylum Elusimicrobiota; class Elusimicrobia; order 2-02-FULL-39-32; family 2-02-FULL-39-32; genus JAHFCA01. The sequence continues at coordinate 6,112 of JAHFCA010000067.1, read as the reverse complement.
TTGGAATTTCCTGAGTCTCCTCTTTTTCCTTCATCTGCCGGCAAAACTCGAGCCCGCCTTTTAATGGCACTTCCACATCCAATAAGATCAGGTCCGGGTGAAAACGCTCTACCTGATCCCAACCTTCTTCTGTTGTTTTTGCTTCCGCTACAACGTAGTGATTTTCTTTTAAGATATCACTGAGGAGGGAGGAGATCTTGGAGTCGTCGTCAACGATGAGAATGCGTTCTTTCATTCCTTATTTTTTCCCTTCTGTTTCTCCTTCTTTAGTCTCTCTTAATCTTTTTTGAATTTCTTCTAAATTGACTTGTTGCTGTCTTTGAATGCTAGCGATTTTACGACGCATTTGGAAAACACGGATTTCCGATGAAACAAAATAGTAACTTCCTAAAAGCGCCACTAAACCAGATAAAGCATAGGAGAGCACTCTCTTTTTAGAGTCCGGAATAAGAAAGGATGTTACCAATATAAGTAAACCAACAGCCAGGGTTACAAGACCTAACATTGCGTCCATCGGTGTGGGCATAGAACAGTATTTCCTCCTTTATTTTAACGTCATTTATTTTAACGTCGTTTTTGCTTCAGAACGGGTCCATTCTTCTTTAGAAATTCTCATGACTTCCTTCTTAAGTGGATCTTGCACTACTATTTCCTTAACCCAATCGGGGTCTCTTAGTTCCTGGTCGGATTTGCCATTACTTTTTGCAGGATATTTCTTTTCAATAAGCGACATCTGTTCCCCAATAGAACTTTTGAGTAAATCCATGCTGAGAGAAGAAGTAGAATAGACTACAGAGGTGGAGGCGCCTTCAATTTGAAGTGTCAATAGACGATTTGGTTGATCGAGTTGTGCATTCACTTTTTCAATCCCTAAAAGAACACCTAAAAACGGATTGGCTCTGGTTCCTAAGCTGATTCTCGAAGCTACCCAACGAGCCATAAATTCGGGCAAGGTAATATCCTGCCAGCTAACCGTAGATGATTCTACTATTTTTTTTGTCTCTAAAACAAGTCTTTCGTCGAAATCCTGCTTTGAGACACCCCAATACATAAGCCCTTTTAAATCCTGCATGCGACGGATAATGGTCGTTTGCACCCCCCATTTTAAATCCCTCGCTTCTAAAACTGTAAATTGGATATTCGCATCGGTGCTCAAACTAATCCGAGTAATAGCCAACATCGCATCTTCTAATTTTTGCACCACCTCTTTAGGCAATTCGAAAGTCTGAGAAACCATGTTTTCCAGAGGAAAAGAGACATAAAGAGTTTGTCCTATGAGCTCGGTTTCCGGTTCTACTCCTAGTTCCTTTTGAAATATTTTTTTAACGGATTTTTTTATATCTTCTTTAGGATAAGAAGCTTTACAGGCAGGAAGCGCTGCGCTTAGAAATATGAGACCAATTGTGAAGAAAAAACGGTTATATTTTTCGTCGAATTCCATAATCCAATGTCGGTTCTAGGGTATTACTATATGTATTTAGAAACGGTGGTAGGCCGTATTTTTCCATGCTGCTTAAAGATTTCATCAATCTCATCATATTCCAGTTCTTCTTTTTTAAGAAGCTCTTGAACAAAAGTTTCCAAAACAGGCCATTCTTTTTTTAACGTCTGTTCTACTTCGATAATGCAATCTTTTAAAATCTGCTGAGTTTGGCGGTTTAAAATATTTTTCATATCTTCGGAAACTTCGTGTTTAGGAATGGCGGTAAAATCTCCCACAGTTCCATCGGTCCCCATGCCAAATTTCCATACCATGTCATGAGCCAACTGAGTGGCCTTTTCAAAATCTGAGGCCACGCCGCTAGACGTAACTCCATATTTAATTTTTTCGGACACATACCCCGCCAAAGCCACTTTAATATCAGCCAGAAGCTTATTCCTATCAACGGTATAGTACTCATGGCGCGGTTGGTGATGCACCATCCCCAAAGCGCCTCCTCTTGATATAATAGAAGCTTTAAACACATCGTCCGTGGGATGGAGAAAATAAAGAATAACTAGGTGGCCAGATTCATGGTAGGAGATCAACTCCTTTTCCTGATCGCTCATGGATAAACGATGGGCAATTCCCAAATCAATTCTATCCATCGCTTCAGAAAAATCCTCAAAGAGAATCGAATCTCTTTCCTTACGAGCGGCAATGAGCGCCGCTTCTTTTACTATATTTTCTATATCCGCGGGAGATTTATAGACAGATTTTCTAGCTAAGCGCCCCACATCAATAGCGGCATCGTACGTTACCTGATTCATATAGTATTTAAATACCTGCTCTCTTTCCTTTAAATTAGGCCGCCCAATATGAATCTTTCTATCGAACCGTCCAGGCCGCAAGAGCGCTTTATCTAAAATTTCTTCATTTGCGTTGGTCGCTCCGATAATGACTACATTTTCCTTCTTTTCCCCTAAACCATCCATTTCCACTAAAAGCTGGTTTTGGGTGCTGTTTGTCTCTTCTCCGGCTCCCATAAAAGAAAAAGTTCGGCCTCTTCCTATAACATCTAATTCATCAATGAAGACAATACAAGCCCCATGCGCATAAGCGAGCTGCCTTGCTTTAGTAAATAATTTTCTTACTCTGGAAGCTCCCACCCCTACAAAAATTTCCACAAATTCGCTACCCGCTACAGAAATAAACGGAATACCAGACTCACAAGCAATCCCCTTAGCTAAAAGTGTTTTTCCGCATCCCGGAGGCCCTACCATGAGCACCCCCTTAATAATCTTGCCTCCAATTTTTTTAAGTCGGGTCCTATCTTTAAGGAGTTGAACCACTTCCCAAGCCTCTTTTTTAGCGTCTTCTAAACCAAGGATGTCCCTAAAATGCACATTCACATCCTCAACCTTAATTCTTCCCTTTTTCATGGAACCAAATCCACCCTTAAACACACTCATATAAAAATAGACAAAGACCAACGCATTGATGGCTGTTAAGAATATCTGGAGCGGTATTTGCGCAAGGGTAATATTTCTATAAAAAGATTCTAAGGAGGCTAATCCCCAAATTGTTAAAAGGACGATCAAGATAAGGGAAATTGTCATAATCACTTTAGATTTATGATTCATCCAAAATACTTTAAGTTTTCTCATGGATTAAGATTTCCTTTTATTTATTTTAATTTTAAAGCAGAAGTGACTTTTTCGATGAGTTCGGCGACACTAAACGGTTTGGAAATAAAAGAGGCCACATTGGGAGCGGTCTTAAACACATCTTCCATTTTACTCTTTGCTGTCATCATGATAATGGGAATTTTTTTAAGATCGGCGTCTTCAGAAAACTGGTTTTGGAGTGAATAACCGTCAACACCCGGCAACATGATATCGAGCAAGACAAGATCGGGATTCGCTTCTTTAGCAATTTCCACCACTCCCGACCCTTCGGTTTCTATTAAAATATCATGCCCCTGCGGCTCTAAAACCGAAGCGATTAAATCACAAATCATCTCTTCATCATCCACCACTAATATTTTGGCCATTTGCTTATTTTTCCTGAGTTGCTCCGTCAACAAAATCTAAAATTTCAAAAATTGAATCATCTCTAAAATTTTTAGTAGTATAAGTATAGCAGCTGAACTTCCCAATGTCAATTCATAGAAATAATGGATAGAATTTCATTCACTGACGGTTTAAATCTCCTAAAAAACGAAAACCTTTTAGAATTGGGGCAACGCGCTCAGGGGACGCGCTTTCAAAAAAACAAGGAACCTATCGTTACCTTTGTTATCGACTCAAACCCAAATTATACGAATGTGTGCATCACCGACTGTTCTTTCTGCGCTTTTTATAGAAAACCCGGCGCATCCGACTCCTATACATTAACCGTCAATCAAATTTTAGAGAAAGTGGGCAACGCCCAAAAGATGGGAGTCACTACCGTTTTGCTCCAAGGAGGACATAACCCTTCTCTTCCATTAGAATATTACTTAACCTTAGTGAGAGAAGTTAAGAAAAAGTTCCCCCAGATAACTCCCCACTTTTTTACCGCGTCGGAAGTTCAAACAATGGCCCAAGTTTCTAACCTTTCCATTCAAGCCGTCTTGGAAAAACTAAAAGAGGCTGGGCAAAAAACATTGCCGGGCGGTGGCGCAGAGATTTTATCTGAGAGAGTACGTAAAAGAATAAGCCCTAAAAAGGGCGGCCCCGAAAAATGGCTGGAAGTACATAGGACGGCCCACCAAATTGGAATGAAATCCACCGCTACAATGATGTACGGCCATTTTGAAGAGCCGGAAGATATTCTAACCCATCTGGAAAAAATGCGTCAATTGCAGGAAGAAACAAACGGTTTTACCGCTTTTATTCCTTGGAGCTTTAAACCAAACAACACTCCCATGCAACGAAAAATTCCTAAAAGATCTTTTCCCAATTACTATTTAAGAATAATTGCCCTGTCTAGAATCTACTTGGATAATTTTCCTCATATACAGGCTTCCTGGTTTTCAGAAGGGAAAAAGGTGGGACAAATGGCGCTTCAATTTGGAGCGGATGATTTTGGCGGCACTTTATTTGAAGAAAATGTTCACAAAGCCACGGATCACATCAATCAAACGACCGTTGAAGAAATAACCCGTCTTATTCGGGAATCTGGATTTACTCCCGTACAACGGGATACGCTCTACAACAGAATTAAAGAATATTAAGGGTGGGAATAGAAGGAAATAGTCCGCACCTTTTTCCTTCTTCAAAAAATTTTTCAAGGGCTTGAGAACCTTCCAAACCCAAATTTAAAGTATCCTCGTTTACATACATCTTTACAAATTCTCTGCCAACCTCTTTAGAGACTCCCCGTCCAAATTTTAAGGCATAGATTAGAGCTTCCTCTTCGTTCTTAAGAGCGTAACGGATACTTTCTAATAAAATAGTCTTTATCTTCTTTGCTAAATCTAACCCTAAGTCTTTTCTTATAATATCTAAACCTAAAGGAATTGGAAGATTATATTTTTCAAACCACAATTTTCCTAAATCCACACAAGCCTTTACGCCAAAAGAATCAAAATTAAGTTGGCCCTCATGAATAATAATCCCCGCTTCTACTTCCCCTCGATGAATTGCTGAAATAATTTCTTTAAAATCCATAGATACGGGAACAAAATCTTTTAGGAATATCTTTAAAAGGGCGTAAGCCGTGGTTTGAAAACCAGGAATTCCAATTTTTTTCCCACTTAACTCCGTTAAAGAAAAAACTTTAGGAGCTACCACCAAGGGACCATACTTCCGCCCTACGCTCGCCCCACAAGAAAGGATCCAATATTTATCTTGTAAATAAGGGTAAACAGCGGCAGAAATGGCGGTGATTTCTATTTCGCTCTTTAAGGCCCGACAGTTTAAGGTTTGAATGTCTTCGATGACATGCTCAATTTTAAAACCGTTTAATGGAACCTTTCCATGCGCTATTCCATAGAACATAAACGCATCATCCGCATCGGGGCTGTGCCCCACTCTTAATACTTTTTCCATATAAATTGGTGCCGAGGGAGAGACTCGAACTCTCGATCTTTCGCTTATGAAGCGACTGCTCTAACCAGCTGAGCTACCCCGGCCAAAAATCTAAGTTTACCAGATTTTAAGGGTTCTTTGAAGAAAATAGACCAAAGCAACTGGTATATCCATGCACATAAGTCGTAGATCCAACAGGCCCCACTTCTCCATTGCAAAAAATACCAGAGACAGGGTAGTGTCCCACTAACTTTTGAAACAAATCGGTATCGTGATTGGGAACTTTATAAAGATAAGAACCTCTCCCTAAACAAGAAAATAACAAAACCCCAACTGAAGAAGGGTCTTTATTAATCAATGCCGTTGGTTTACTGGAATAATTCGTTAATACTTCTTCAAGATCGTCCTGTGAAGTTTGACCATCTCTTAAATGAAATTGAACCGTTTGACCCACTCTTAAGAGTTTTCCTATGACTACGCTTCCTTTTTTAGGATCGGCAGCTAAAATATTTCGGATTAAAAAATCTCCAGGCCCTAAAATTTCTTTATTAATATCCGTAGCAAAACCCAAAAAAAGAGAGTGTTGTAATAACTCTTGGTCTCGAGGATTTAAACCTTCATATATTTCTTCTAGCACAGTTAAAGGAGATTCTCCTCCTAATCCTAAAAGCACATTTTC
>JAHFCA010000066.1 GCA_023249715.1 Elusimicrobiota bacterium | reverse complement strand
AGAATTTAAGAGAATTCTTCAATAAAGAATTTGTCCCCGTTCCATTAAATGCCCAAGTTTTGGATGATGCTTTTGTTTCTTTTCAGTCCGATTACGATTCCCGTTTAGGTGGGTTTGGAGCAGCTCCTAAATTCCCTATGCCTGTCATTCATAATTTTCTCCTCCGCTATTCCCATTACACCCTGCGCGATAAAAAGAACGAGGGGATCTCCGAGGCCGCTTTAGCCATGTCTCTCGATACCTTGCGGGCGATGGCGAAGGGTGGAATTTTTGATGTTGTGGGCGGCGGGTTTCACCGCTATTCCACCGATGAAAATTGGCACCTGCCTCACTTTGAAAAAATGCTCTATGACAATGCGCAACTGGCACTCAATTATTTAGAGGCGTATCAGATTTCTAAAGAGCCGTTCTTGGCCACAGTAGCCGATAGAACTTTAAATTATCTGTTACGGGATAGGGCGCATCCCGATGGTGGTTTTTATTCCGCCGAAGATGCGGATAGTTTAGAGCCCAATACCGATCATAAAAAAGAAGGAGCGTTTTATGTTTGGTCTAAAAAAGAGATAGAGAAACTTCTGGATAAAAAAGAAGCTGAAATAGTTTTTTTTCATTTCAATGTAAAGGAAGAAGGAAACGTAGCGGACTGGTCGCAAGAATTTATAGGGAAAAATATTCTCATTCAAAACTATACTCCAGAGGAGACCGCTTCTAAATTTGGCCTAAGCGTGGACGACCTTAATTCTCTCCTAGAGAAATCGTTAGAAAAACTTTTCCAGGCGCGTCAAACAAAACCCCGTCCCGGGACGGACGATAAAATTCTTACTTCTTGGAATGGATTAGCTATTTCCGCTTTTGCCAAAGGGTATCAGGTATTAGGAGAAGAAAAATATTTAGATGCGGCTGCTGGGGCGGCCCAATTCATTCAAAAAAATCTATACGATGCAACTTCTAAAACCTTATACCGCAGATGGCGGGAAGGCGAACGTAATTTTTATGGAACTTTGGAGGATTACGCTTTTTTGGCGCAAGGACTGCTCGATCTTTATGAATCCACATTTCAGGTTTCCTATTTAGATTGGGCCATGGAACTAACCGAAGCGTCCATTCAGAGATTTTACGACTCTAAATTTAGCGGTTTTTATATGGCGGATCTGGGCAATACTGAGGATTTAATTGTGCATGTTAAAGAAGATCACGATGGAGTGGAACCCTGTGGCAGCTCTATCTCCATATTCAATTTATTGCGCCTGCACGCATATACCAACAATGCCCGCTATCAGGAAATCGCTTTAAAATGTTTAAACTTTTTCGCTTCCAGAATGGAGCAGCTTCCGAGCTCTTTGCCACAGATGCTGTGCGCTCTCTATTTCTCTTTTGCTCTTCCCAAACAGATTCTAATATTCGGGGATCTCGGGGCGGACGATACAAGAGCTATTTTAAAGGAAGTATACTCTCGATTTTTGCCTAACCGCGCGCTTATCGTTATCGATCGGAAAGAAGTTCAGGAAAAATTTTCCATGGGGCTTCCTTTTATAAAAGGATGTCAGCGCATCGAGAATAAAGCCACCGCTTATATTTGTGTGAATCAATCGTGCCAGCTCCCTACGAACGATTTATCTGTTATTCAGAATCTGCTATAGTTCATGCTGATAAAATCGCGCAACTCACGATTTCGACTTTTGAATTTTCTCTTCATAAAATTTTTTTACCATACCTTTAGTCAAGTATGATAAAAAAATTTTATTTTGAGAAAATTTCAAAATTCGAAATCTCGCTACGGCGGGATTTTATCAGCGGGAACTAATAGTGAAAGAGGTCTTTTTAGATATTCTTTGTTGCCCGCGCTGTCAAGCCTCTTTAAAAATACAAAGTCTTTCCAGGGATGAGTTTGGAATTAATGCAGGGAATCTTTCCTGTGAAAAGTGTCCCGCAACTTTTCCTGTAACCGAGGGCATCCCTCGGTTTGTCTCTCAAAAAGAGGGAGCTACGCAAGAACGATTTGGTTTTGAATGGATGCGGTATCCCGGCTCTTTGCCCGAAGATGAAACCATTTTTTTGGAAGAGACTCAGGTAGAAAAAAGAGAGTGGAAAAATCGCTGGGTTCTAGACGCGGGCTGTGGAATGGGGCGGTATTCCAGAGTGGCTCACTCTTTGGGAGCCCATGTCGTTGCCCTCGATTTAGGTGGAGCGTTAGCGCGGTTGCAAGATTTAGCCCAAAATTCTGAACGGCTCCATTTAGTGCAAGGGGATTTACTCCACCTCCCGCTAAAAAAAGAAAAGTTCGATATCATTTATAGTTTGGGCGTCATCCACCATACTGTCTCTCCCAGAACTTGTGTTCAAGCATTTACCCAACGGCTTAAGCCCAATGGAAAACTTACCGTGTGGGTCTATGGAAGGGCAGACTCCTACCAGAATTTTAAATCGAACCCATTAAAATTGAATCGAAAGAGCCTAGAAAAAATTAGGTTTTTTGTCTGGATTATAGTGGATTTAAGAGAATTGCTGAGCCATAGTTTGCGCTCTGTTACGGTTCATTTACCTTATAAACTACTTTACTGTTGTTGTTATCCATTAGCCGTTTTTGGAAAGATCCCCTTCTTTAAATTTCTTACTTTTTCCGTTCATCCTTTATGGCGAGTGCGGTTGCAAGAAAATTTTGACTGGCTGGCCCCTCCCATCCAAAGCCACCATACTAAAGAAGAAGTAAAAAATTGGTTTGAAGAAAATAGAGTCAGTGTCATCAAAATTTTGCCGCATGGCTTTGTCCCCAAGGTGGGAGTGTTAGGAGAGAAAAAATGAAAAGAATCATATATTTAATTACCCTATTTTTTATGATGGGGAATTCGCTTTCCGCCAATTTTTTTTATGCCCAAGGACCTAAAGAGAAAAAAGCGATCGCCTTAACCTTTGACGATGGCCCTGGCCCATGGACGACTCCTATTTTAGATATTCTCGATAAAGAGGGAGTTAAGGGGACATTTTTTATGAATGGCGACCAGGTGGCCATGCGCCCCAAGATCGCAAAAATGGTCCAAGAGAAAGGCCACGCAATTGGAGACCACACCTATAGCCACATGAATTTTTACGCATACGAAAAAAAAAATGGTTTAGAAAAAACAAAAGAAAAGATAAGCGAAGAGATCGAAAAATCTAAATCTATTTTAGAAAAGGTTTTAGGGAAAAAAATAACTCTGTGTAGAATGCCGCATGGTTACAATAAACTGTGGTTGGAAGAACTCTCAAAAAAATTTAACTATACCTTTATTAATTGGACTTTTGGGGAAGATTGGCAGCCGGTTTCCCAAGAAAAGATGGCGCAAGAGTATATCCAGCAGATAAAACCCGGCGCGATCCTTCTTTTTCACGATGGTGGGAAAAACAGAAAAAAGACTCAACTTTCTCTCCCCGCCATCATCCAAGCGGCCAAAAACAAAGGCTACCAAATTGTAACTGTCAGCGAATTATTAAAATAGTTGCAAATTTTCTATATAGTTCTTCCTATTATTAGAACTTGGTTTGAGCTTTAATGTAGAAGATATCCCGTTGATTGAGGTGGGTTTGGTCTACGGTCATGCGGTAGTTGCCCATGGGATAACGGGACCAATTGGCAAGGCCGATCTCCGAGTTATAAAAAATGGGCATTTCTACTTCCGCCCCCAAACTTGTTCCTATATCTCCCGTATAATATAAGGCAATGATTGCCTTTTTCGGAGCTACTCTGGTTTTAAAATCTAAATTGTTGTGTTGGATCACCATTTTCTGTCCGGTAACTTCAAAATAGTGGTGGGCCAAGGAAAAGCTGCGGGGAATTAAAGCATTGATATCGCGGATGACAGGGATAAGATCTATTAAATCGGCAGGTTCATTATATTTAGGTGGGGGCTCTTTTTTTAAGATCATCTTTTCGGCAATGGCTACTCTTCTTTCACGAACTTTTAAAGGAAGCTTCTTTACCGGCTTAGCCCAACAAAAACTTACCATTGTGGCTAATATTAAGATAAGAGAAAGCTTCTTCATAAAACGGACCTCATTTTGTTACTTTTATATAACATACCATACCTTCCATTGCAAGACCCCGTTTTCTTGACAGGCTTTAGAATGATTTGATAGGATGACATCTATCAGATGAAAATATTTCATCGTCTCGTTATTGGTTTTATAGGCGCTGCCTTTTTTCTTTCTTCCAAAGCCGCAGCGTTTGAAATTGAGACTGCCATTGGAGGAACCTTTCTCAACCCCGTAGGCCAAATATCCTATAATGGCATATCTCTCGACTTAAAAAATGATCTTAAGTACGAGAAAGTTTCTACATTTACAGGGCGCATAAAACTCGATCTCCCTTTGGTGCTTCCCAATATTTATATTACCGCGATGCCCCTACGTTTTGCAGAAACAGGTTCTAAAAATGTTTCTTTTCAGTTTGGCAACCAGACATTTACAGCGGGAGTTCCGTTTACCTCCTCTCTAAAATTGGATCATTACGATGCCACTCTTTTTTACGGAATTCCTTTTATAGAAACGGCTACCGCTGAGAAACTCAAAGTTCAGGTGGGTTTGAATCTGCGCTTGATTGATTTTAAAGCGGAGATCAATCAGACGCAGACCGGTTTAAGTGAATCTAAATCCCTTGTGGTTCCTGTCCCGCAAGCCTATCTATTCCTGGAGATCGCTCCGATAGAAAAAATAAAAATCTCTACAGATCTAAAAGGAATTATTTATGGCGATTCCCGTTTTTATGACGCGTCCTTACTCTTAAAATATCAACTTCTTAAATTTTTCTTTTTGGGTGGCGGCTATAAATACGAAAATATCCGAGTTGCCCACAATGGAGTAAGAACCGATTTTGAATTTGGTGGTCCCGCCTTAGAAATTGGCTTTATCTTTTAACTCGAGGTTTAAATCCCATGTCCCTTAGAATCCGCGCCGTTCCCGCGATTGTTCGCGGAGAAACGCTAGTTCAGTTTGTCCTTGCAAAAGAATCTTCCAAATTAATGGACGAGGCTTCGCAATTTGGATTTTATGGAAAAGCTTTTTCTACGGTTTATCTCCAAACCAAAAATGTAAAAAATGTTAAGGCGGCGCTTTTAGTAGGTCTTGGGAATAAAGAAGATCTGAATGGTGAAACTTTAAGACGAGCCGGCGCGGCGGCGGTAAAAAAACTAGAGTCCCTTTATCAAAAGCAGGCGAGCATTCTCTTGCCGCAAGTTTTAGAGAGCGCTTCTGAAGAAGCTTGCGCTCTCGCCGAAGGAGCCGCTCTTGCTAGCTATCGCTTTAACAAATATAAGTCCGGTAAAGAGGAAAAGGGAACAGTGGCCGCGCTCAATTTTGTTAGCTCTAAAAAAGGGGAAGGAGAAGTTAAAAAAGGGATCCGTTTAGCGCAAATATTATCGGAAGCTACTTTCTTTGTGCGGGACCTCGTCAATGAACCCCCCAGCAGTTTGCCTCCTCGCCGCTTTGCGGAATATGTCCAAAAAGTAGCAGAAGAAGGCGCTTCTTCTAATATTTCTCTGACTCTCTATGATAAAGAAAAAATAGAAGCAATGGGGATGGGCTCCTTTTTAGGAGTGAATCGTGGCAGCGCCGAGCCCCCTGTTTTTGTCCATTTACACTATAAGCCTAAAGAGTTCAAAAAATCGGTGGCCTTAGTTGGCAAAGGAATTACATTCGATTCGGGCGGACTCTCTTTAAAACCAGCTGAATCGATGGAGACCATGAAGATGGATATGGGCGGCGCCGCTTCTATCCTTGGAACGTTTAAGGCTTTAGCGCAGATTAAACCCAATGTGGAAGTGCACGGAATCATGGCCCTTACCGAGAACATGCCGGGCGGCAAAGCCTATAAGCCCGGGGACGTTTTAAAAGCGATGAATGGAAAGACCATTGAGGTTTTAAATACAGATGCCGAAGGGCGTTTAATCTTAGCGGATGCTCTAAGTTATGCGGTCAAACAAAATCCCGATGTTATTATTGATATTGCGACACTCACTGCCGCTGTCATTATTGCTTTAGGGAGCCAAGTGGCCGCTGTAATGGGGAACAATCAGGAACTTATAAACCAAATTTTAAAAGTGAGTGCAGAATCGGGAGAAAAATTCTGGCAACTTCCTCTAGTTAAAGAATATCGCGAAGGTTTAAATTCTCCTGTGGCAGATATTAAAAATATATCTTCTACTAGAAAAGAAGGGGGATCGATTGTGGCAGGACTATTTTTGCAGGAATTTGTTAAGGATAAACCTTGGGCACATCTGGATATTGCCGGAACTGCTTGGAGCGATAAGGACCGCGATTATTTCTCTGCAGGCGGAACTGGTTTCCCTACCCGAACTTTAATTCGCTACCTGCTTTCTATTTAGTTCATGCTGATAAAGTCGCGCCTACTACGATTTCAGCTTTTGGTTTTTCTCTTCGTAAAATTTTTTTACCAACCCCTAGTCGAGTATGCTAAAAAAATTTTACTTCGAGAAAAATCCAAAAGCCGAAATCTCGCTACGGCGGGACTTTATCAGCATGAACTATTTAAATGTAGCGAGGCCGCCGCGGTGGCTGAGAGTGACGGCAACTCCCAACGCTAAAACACAAACCAGTATAATAATTCCGCGCACTTCAATAGGAAAATCTTTCATAATAAAGGGAACAGCCAATATGCCAACGAGATTCATGACTTTAATCATGGGGTTGAGGGCGGGTCCCGCAGTATCTTTAAAGGGATCCCCAACGGTATCGCCAATGACGGAAGCTTTATGGGATTCCGTTCCTTTTCCGCCAAGGTAACCATCTTCAATTTTTTTCTTAGCGTTGTCCCAGTTCGCTCCGGCATTCGCCATGTAGACCGCGAGCAGTTGTCCTGTAACGATAGCCCCGCCTAGAAATCCGCCTAACGCTCCCGCTCCTAAAGAAAATCCCACTAAGAGAGGAGAAAAGATTGCTAAGATTCCGGGCCCCAACAATTCTTTTTGAGCCATCGCTGTTACAATAGAAACGCAGCGAGCGTAATCTGGTTTTTCTTGTCCTTCCATAATTCCGGGGTGTTCTCTAAATTGCCGGCGCACTTCTTCAACTACGCCAAAAGCTGCTCGTCCCACTGCTTTAATGGAAAACGCGGAGAAAAGAAAAGGAACACTGGCTCCAAAGAGAAGACCGACAAAGACATGCGGAATGTTAATTTGGATTCCAACTTCAGCGAGGTGAGCCTCGTCTATAAAAGATCTAAAAAGAGCAATGGCCGCTAAGACTGCGGTGGAAATGGCTAAACCTTTGGTTAGCGCTTTGGTTGTGTTTCCAATCGCATCCATCCATGCGAGTGTTCGCGCCGCTTTCTCTTCTTGCTGAATTCCCGACATTTCAAATATTCCGTGAGCGTTATCGGTGATAGGGCCATACGTGTCCATAGCTAATATGTATCCCGTGGTTGTCAACAATCCTAAACCGGCCAGAGCTATGCCATAGGCGGAAAGCGCGGGATCCCCCTTAAATATCCAGAAGGATAACATAATAGTGATTCCGATCGTGACAATGGCCCAAACGGTAGATTCCATGCCTTCTGCAATTCCAGAAAGTATGGTGGTGGCTGCTCCCGTTTTAGTAGAGGTGGCAGTTTCCGTCACCGGCCTTTTATCGGGGTGCGTAAAATAGTTGGTAATCCAAAGGGTCACTAAAGCGAGACCG
>JAHFCA010000065.1:3933-7671 GCA_023249715.1 Elusimicrobiota bacterium | reverse complement strand
AGGTAATCCCCACCATCGGAGAGCCAAAATTCTCTTTTAATTGCAGAGGGTACAGATAACTAGCGCTCAAATAAATAGTAGTATCGGAGTCGGAATTTTTTTGAACTGGAACAGTAAACCCCATGCCTAAACTATTTTTGTCTATTCCCAGTTGAATCTCTAAAAAATGGAATAGATTCATTTTTGTTCCGCCGATCCACTTCCCTTCTTCTTTTTGTTTAACGAACTCTAAAGCGGGACTGAGGGTTATTTGAGAAAATTTCCAGATTCTATTCCCGCCCAATCCTACGCGGAATTCCATGGGAATATTTTCAGTTTCTGTGAGGCCGATGTTCGCTGGAATAAGGTTATTAAAGGAAAGTCCAACGTATATATTTTCTATTCTTAAATGGACTCCCATATCGCCGCTTAATTTTAGAACCGATTTTGGCGTTAAGGCGGGATCGTCTGTTTTAGCAGGATCTCCTCTTTTTAGGGAGTAGAGTTTTAAATTAGACCCCACTCCCAGATCCCATGGATCTTCTTTTTCTCCAAAACGTTGCCCTAAGCTTAAGAGTCCCGTAAATTCTCTGTAGAAGACATTCGTATCCAGATAATGAGCCCCCACTCCAAAAGCGATATTCATACAATTGCGCGTATAGATTCCGCTAAAGGAGTGAGTTTCTAACTCGCTGAATGGAAAGGCGGGCTTAGAATAGGAAAAAGAAGTTTGAGAGTCCCGCAGTCTTACAATTTGAGCGGGGTTATAGAGGAGCGCCCATGGCTCTTCTCCTAAAGAGGAGTACGCTCCGTTTAAGGCTGTCGCTATGGGGCTTAAATGGCTTAAATCAAAAGCCCCATAGCTTGGTTCCGGCGCGCACCCCTGCAACCCTACACCCAATATAAGGAAGAATAGAATTCTTCTCACAGAACTTGCGCTTCTTTTACTCCCTCTTTAACCGGTTCTAACACCATGGACTCGTATGAATTCAATTTATTTTGGACCGACTCTCCCTGAATATTTTTACGGCGGGACAAGAATTGAATTTTGCGGACATCCACTTCTAAGACAGTTCGGTTTTCTTTCTCTTCTGTTTCCCAATGGTGAGAGCGCAGGCTTCCTTCTATGTAGATAGGGCTTCCTTTATGGGCGTTTTCAAAGCAGCGTTGGGCGGCCTCCCTCCAGAGCGCAAGAGGCACAAAGGTGGTATCTTCCTGCCAGTTCCCTTCCTTATCTTTATAGTTGCGGTTAATGGCGAGAGTCAGTTTTAAAAAAGCATCCCCGCGAGCAGTGAACTTTATATCCGGATCCCGCGTCACCCGCCCTACCAGTTTTACGTCGTTGATATGGTGTAACCGTAAGTCTTCCATGGCACAATCTCCTCCTAAAAGAATAGTTTTTACTGCACCATTCCATTTTAGGCGAGATCAAGCAGCAGGACAATAGGTAAATTTGGTCAATCTCTGAGGGAAAACTTTTAGGAAATTAACCCGAATAATCCAACTGAATTATTCGGGTTAGGGGTTTTTTAGAAGAAAAAGAGGGTTATTGAGAGTAACCCACGAGTTTTAGGCCAACCCAACTCTTTTCTATATAGAGAATTCTGTTCTCCTGGAAGGCGCCTTTCCAGAGATATTGCAGGAGCACTCCCAAAGTCCAGAGGCCATTTTTATTTAAAATTCTTAAGGTATACCCATTCGCCAGCTGGTAATCTCGAATGAGTTTAGGAAGATTAAATTTACCCTTTACTCGCGGCTGCACCAAAATTCTAACATACTGTTGAACTTCTTCTTGGGAGACATCGGCTTTTAACAGTAATTCCATAATCTCATCCTGAGTTTTTAGGAGATTATCGGTCACGATCACGACCTCATATTTTTTGGAACGATCTGCCATTTCATCCAAAAAGTTTCTAATTTCGTGGGTGGAGCCAAGGAGGTCTCCGACATTGAGAATAAAGCGTTCATTCTCCTCTTTTTGTTTTTTATTAATTTTTAGTTTATCTCCCATGGTGGCGGCGATCAACATAATTTCATCTTCAGCGGAATGAGAGTGTTTAGGGGATAAGGCTCTCTGAGCGGAAACTAACACCTTATTCCCAGCCGCATAAGAAGAGGTCGCCGGATTGAATCCGCCGCTTGTGACAGTTGCAGCCAAAGCGGAAGAATGCCCTATATAAGGATAGGCAACGGGAGCGAACAGGGTCGCAATAAAAATAGAAAGTGCCATCGTAGATAGTCTAAACCTTAAAATCTTAGGGACTATTTTTAAACCGTTTTCCCCTTCTATTGTTTCCAATAATATTGCCTCGTCATTATTTAAAGTTAACCCCAACTTCATAATTTTATCCGTTATAGGAGCAAGATGTTCTTCGATAGTTCTAATTAAATTTATAAATAGTCCTTTACTCTCCGCGCTATTTTTGTTCCCTTCGCTGGCTAAACCAAAATAACTTTCCATTGCCGCAGTTAAAGGTTCCGGATTAATGCCATTCTGATGAGAATCAATTTTAACGGGAAGAACATACTTTAAAAATCCGTACGCGGAATTTAGAATATCATTCACCATGTCGGTCTCTTTATTCTCAGAGACATGGCGCATCAAATCACTGGATATTTCTGGGGTAAGGGAACCAGATTCGATTCGGTTCTTTAAATACTCTAAGGCCGCTAAGATGTAATAGGCGCTGACCGCTTTATCTTTATCCGTTGGGCGAGTCTTTATAAGTTGGGCTAGTCTATCGCGCGCGAAGGATTGCAGCGTCCCCCACTCCCCATTTTTATAGAGTGTCAGAGGGTCTAAATTTTTAAAATTTTCATCTGTTAAACTCGTCACAAACTTATAATAGATTTGGAAGGCTTCATCGATCATCCATTGTCGTTTAATTCTACGTACTAGTGAAAGATAGACCGTAAGCGCGTTAATATAAGTGTCTCTTATTTCTAATCTTATGGACCTATCATCAATTTGTAATTCTTCTATTAGCTTATCCATCTCTTTTATTTTTGAATAGATAGACTCTTGGTCAGTTAGCGTTAAAGTTTCTTGCAAATATTCTTCCAACCAGACAAAGGGAAACAGGCTATTCCCTTTTTTCCCTTCTTTAATCTGTTTGACGATATTTTTTATTTGCCTCTCGGAGGTTAGTTTCCTTAACTTCATTTCTTGAATGAGCTTCTGAATTTCAGGTTCTTTCCAGCCTTTGTTAAAGAGAGCGGTTCCAAGCGTTACAGTCTCTCTAATCCTTAATTCTGAAAATTCTTTATGTAAAAGATCTTCCAATTCTCTTCTGGCTAATCGATTTTTGGCAAGGGTCTCCGCAGGAACATATCCCGGTCTAGATCGGTTAATCTCTAAGATTAAATTTTTTATATTGTTGCGAAGGTGGGAGTCTATTTCCAAATTCACACTCCCAAAAACAATTTCCAATAGGAAGGGAGACAAATATTCTTCATAGGTCGATTCCTCTTCTAGTTTTTCCATAGCGACCTTCCGAATATTAATACTATCTCTCTTAAATAGCGCCTCAAGAATTTTAAGCGCGGACGCGTTATCGTTCAATCTTAAAAAAGCGGCGCTGAGTCCTATGAATAAAACAATTCTTGCGGAATTATTTTCTAAATCCACAGGATATTGGTTCACCAGCAGATCTTCTGTTTCTTTAAGTTCCTCTAATGCTCCCACAAAAATATAAATTTTCGCAATACTTTCTACGGTTTCTTTTATTTGAATAGATGTTAAGCCAAATTCTGGTTTTG
>JAHFCA010000065.1:0-3923 GCA_023249715.1 Elusimicrobiota bacterium | reverse complement strand
TAATTTAAGGGCCTCTTTAAACGCTTTTACCGCCTCATGCATACGATTTAAAAATTTATTTATTTCTCTTTGCTCTTGCGCTTCTATTCCCCAATCAAAATAAGCGGCGCCTCTCAAATATTCCAGATACGCTTTATATTCGTATTGATAGTTTTCGGAATTGCGGATAGCCTCTAAAGCTCTTTTATATTTTTTGTCTTGCAGATAAGTTTCTGCTAAACATCGCCAAATGGCCGATACGGCCTCCTTAGGCGGGCGAAGTCTAAGAGCTTCCAAACAAAATTTAGCCGCGTTGGCCCAATTGTTTCCCTTTGATGCATCAAGCCCTTTTTGAAGCGCTTGCTTCCATTCCGGCTCCTTGGCAGGGAGCGAGCCTGGAATTCCTCCAATAAATATTCCCGTGCATAGGAATAAAGATATTTGGAGCGCAAACAACAGTGGTTTTATTAAGCCATTTGTATGTCCGTTCGTTTTTTTTATGGGGATTTTAACGATAAAGCGCGCTCCGCCTAACTGCGACTCGTCATCCGCCGTAATACTTCCTTTTGCATCGTGTATCAATCTCCAAGCTTCCGCCATACCAATTCCGCCACCGGAGGTTGTCCCATGGAGTGTCCATAAAACGGGAATTTTTAGGTAAGGGTCTTCTTTTAACATTTCAGGAGGAATTCCGCGTCCATTGTCTTCCACGGTAATCACCGCTAAGTCATTCTCCATTGAAAACGTAATTTGGACCAACGTATCCCAATCCTTCCCCTTTTCTGAATTTTTTTGCCCCGAGTTCTTAATCATTTCTCCTATGACTCTCTGCAATGATATAGGAATATTTACGTTTACCCATTCAGCCCCATCCTTAAATTGGGCCTTAATTCTTCTCTCTTGTTCTCCTTTCTCATTTAAAATAGCGCTGTGCCACCATTTAATAAAGTCGGGCCCCCAAGACGTTCCCTGACCATTTCTCTCCACAATTCTTTTTTCGAATAGATCCCAAATTTTTCCAAGCGCCATGGGTGAATTTTCCGGTTTTAAATCTATAAAAGCGGCCTGAACTCTTAATATGGAAGGAACCACTTTGAGTTTAAATTCCCCCTCTAAAAAATGACGGTTAGGATAGTCAGATATAAGCTCTCTCCCTTCGATAACTTCTAATAGCTCTGGAATTTTTTGATCTAAAGTGTCAGCAATGGAGTAAAGCAGTTTAGAGATTCCATACAGATCCATTCTATTCCAAATATCTATATGCCAGATATCCATAAAAAATTTAACAGGTTGATAGATAGAGTCAATCGCTTTTTTTAGACCAGGATCCCCTCGGATATTTTGCCTGACTGAATCCAAATAAAAATGTACTTGGAGCAGAATATTCCCAACTTGATCTAATAATGCATGGAAGTTAATACTTTCACGTGTAATATATCTACGGACAAACCTTTCAAAAATTTCTTTCACCTTCTTGTTCGAAAATTCTTGTTTTATGGAACGCTTACCCAGAAACCTGGAGAAAGCTCCTTTCTCTATCAATGTTTTTAAATAGAGCAGAGTCAACGCAATCTCAGCATTCCGAGATATATCTCTTTTAGGATCGGTTGGATTTACAATGAGCTCTGCTAAACGGTTCATATGATTCTGATAGATCACATCCCACAACCCGCTTTCAATGGAAGATATAGGATCTATATCTTTGTATTTCCCATTTTCATATATTTGCAGTAGATCAAAATAGGATTGGACTGCTTTTCTTGGCCCTTGCGTGCTTAACGATTTTAAATATTCATGGAGGGGATGTTCTATCTCCTCTAGTTTCTTTGTGGTGAGGTACAGTTTTAGCTGCGATACAATAACTTTTTCCATTGAGTCTATTGTTCGAGATAGGATCAACTTATAAAATATATCAGGCGCATTAGTAAACTGGTCCCTGCGAATTTTTAAGGCCTTCTTTATGCGTTGAGCCAAATCTTTAAAATCATCAGGATTAATATTTTCGAAAAATTGCGATCTTTCTTTAAACTCTTTTTCTAGTTTATTCAGGCTACCATTATTTTTAGAGAGAACAATTCTTTCCTTAAATTCCACAAGCATTTCTTTTGATTTTATTTTTTTCAATCGATAAATATAAATTGAATCCTTTTTCTCTAATGGAACGACATCAAAACCCTCTTTTCTAAATGTTTGCTTAAAAGAAGAATCGTTTTTAGAGTCCAAAGCGAGTAAAAATTCTCCATCCCCGTTTAAAATTCTGTTTATGTTTTGAGCTAAAGTCTTTAAACTCTCGGGCGTTGGTTCATTCCCTTTATCAAAATTCCACGCTCCAATAATTCCATCAATACTCTCATTTTCGAACTTCTCAAGGTCATGCTCTATGTTTGGTGCCGTCATAACAATGTTTTTAAAAGCAAGTTGAGACCCTAAATATTCCGATTCATTTGTGGAGAGCGAATTATCAAAACTTATGTTCAGTACTTTTCCTTTGGCCAAGTTAGTGTAATTCTGCCCACCAAATAATGCTCTATATTTCACAAGCAAAATATAGAGCATTTTTTCATTTTTAGTAACGCCTTCTACCCTATTCAGATTTTCATTTCCTTCTCCAGTTGTAATCAGTTGAGTTATCCCAAAAAGCATAAGGGGAAAGGTATATTCCCCCCCAGCGCCCACGCCCATAAAATGCAAGATAACTAAAACCGTTAAGACCTTCACTAAAGACTCCGCATCTACAATAACAGCTTTCTTTTCCCTTGGTTTACGTTGAGCTTTTTTAAGCTCAAAACCGCGGTTCCCGTACAATTCCAAGAATTTGTTAAGGAACAAATCTTTGTCGGCGCTTATGTTCTCCTTCCCGCTATTTTGCGATCGTTCTTTAGACCAAAGAATCCCGTCTACTTCTTTTTGAGTTTCCCCTGCTTTAAAATAAGATTCAACACTTTTCTTTCTGGTTCTGGAATTATATTTGGTAAAAACTTTTTCAGCGTTAGAGGTTGGTCTCTGTTTTTTCTCAACCTTATAAAAAGTTACTTTCCCGTTCTTCAGTTGGTATCGGATGGAATACGATAGCCGAATCGGTTTTTTCGTTCTTATATCTTCCAATTTCCAATTCCCGGTCCCATTGAATATTTTTCTAACAAGTATCTTTTCAATTTGGTCTGGAGAGGTTTCAATATTAGTTAACTCGCCATGGGTCATTAGCGCGGGTAAAGCTTCGGCTAAAAGCAGACCCTGTTTCGATGCGCTATTAATATTTGTTTGATTTCGCAAAGTATCAAAGAGCTCTCTAAAGGAGTTAAAACTCTTAATTTCATTGCGGACCCGTAACTGTGAAACGTCACTGGTGGGCGCATACTCTAAAAGAAAATAAGAATGGCGTTCCTTTCCCCAATACTCTCCCAAAATATATTCCTTTCCTTCCCGCTCTAAGGGAGCGGTAAAAGTAAGCCTATTTTTTAAGAGTTCTATCAGTTGGCTTAAATTTTCTTGGGCAGTCCGTTCTTCACTTCTCTTTAACAGCTCTAATCGCGCGATGTAATCGTTTAGAATAGAAACAAACTTTTCGGGCGCAACCGCTTTGGAAGAGTTATGCATCTGGGGGAGAGGGAGCGCGCTAGGGATGCCATTTGCCTGGGCATACGGTTGGGCGATCCACGTAAATAAAAAGGCTCCCGAGAGTATAAGCGCGGCTCCCTTTTTTAAGTTTCCTAACGTAACACGTTTAAAGCGATGGTGCATAGAGGACAGTCTATCAAAAAAGCCCAAAACTTTTCTTGAACTTTTTGTAACATTTTTGTAACATTTTTAAAAGGCCTTATGGGGACAAAACAAGCTATCGTTGTTGTAGAAGATGAGATTAATATCCGCGACCTCATTGAGACCATTCTTAGCGATCACGGCTATGTTACCGTAGGTTTTGAATCCGCGGAATCAGCCTTAAA
>JAHFCA010000006.1:6625-20064 GCA_023249715.1 Elusimicrobiota bacterium | reverse complement strand
GAGATAGAAATTTCTGTGGAAACAACGCGTCTCCTTTCTGCGGTAAAAAGAGCGGCGCTCTTTGCCCAAGACCGCAGTGGCTCCGTCCGGTTTGCCTTGAGCGACGGGTTTTTAAAAATTTCTGCCAATGCTCAAAATGTGGGAGAAGAAGAGGAAGAGTTAGAAGTTCCATACAAAGGGGCTCACTTTGAAATAGCTTTTAATCCCCATTTCCTCTTGGATGTTTTAAAAAATAGCGAGGGTCCTAAAGTAAACTTGGAATTTACAAACTCCCTTAACCCGGGGATGATTAAACCTGCGGGAGTAGAAAATTACCTTTGCGTGATTATGCCGATGAGGTTGCAAAATTGAGAACTCTTTCCACCTTAGGAGAGGTTGTTCCCAAGCTCTTAAATAATCTCGGGCTCACTCCAGAAAAATATGGAATCCTTGCTTTAATGGATAAGGAAGTCTCTAATCTTGGAATTGGAGCAAAAATTGTTGGTCTTAAAGGAAAATTTCTTTACATTGAAGTAGAGTCCCCCGCTCAATATTCTGAAATTTCTTTAAGAAAGAGAGAGATTTTAAAGCCTATTCGAGCGGTCGATCCCGATTTACATTCCCAAATTCAAATTAAAATTATTTTAAAAGGGAATTCCGTAAAACAGTAACCCGAATGATTCAGTTGGAAGCGTGAACCGAGAATGAAAAGATGGCTTTTTTTTCGAAATAAAAAAGTTCAAGCATACTTTCTAGTATGCGCGAACTTTTTTGTAAAGAAAAAAATGCCATATTTTCATTCGAATTCCGCTTTCCAACTGAATTATTCGGGGTAATCTTTATGGCAAGTTTAACTGAAAATAAGGACACAATCGAAATGGAAAAAAATAAGAACGGCAACCCAGACGCAGCTAAATACGACGCCTCTAAAATTCAAATCTTAGAAGGATTGGACCCGGTTCGGAAGAGACCGGCCATGTACATTGGCTCTACGGGAACCCAGGGGTTACACCACTTGGTTTATGAAGTGGTGGATAACTCAATTGACGAAGTCTTAGCCGGCTATTGTAAAAATGTGGATGTGATGATTCATACCGACAATTCTGTGACTGTGATTGACGACGGGCGAGGCATTCCGGTAGATCCTATGAAAGACGTAAAAGATCCTCGCTATAAGAATAAACCTGCCTTAGAAGTCGTTTTAACTACGCTCCACGCGGGTGGAAAGTTTGATCATGCCTCCTACAAAGTTTCGGGAGGACTACACGGGGTGGGGGTTTCTTGCGTAAACGCCCTTTCCGAATGGTTGGAGGTAGAAGTTTACCGGGATGGGAAAATTTATAAACAGGCGTATGAGCGGGGCAAGGTAAAGTATCCGGTTAAACAGGAAGGTAAATCGGAAGATTGCGGCACCAAAGTGACGTTTAAAGCCGATCGGGAAATTTTTGGCGACATTCAGTATTCTTTCGATGTTCTTTCTAACCGGTTAAGAGAGCTCGCTTTCCTCAACGCCGGAACACATATTACCATTGTAGATGAAAGAGAAGACAAACAGCACGCCTTTTTTTATGAAGGAGGTATCGTTCAGTTTGTTAAATTTTTGAACGCGAATAAATCCGCGCTGCATGCGGACCCCGTCTTCCTGACGAAAGAAAAAGACGGGATTATGGTGGATGTGGCGATGCAGTACAACGACGGTTACAATGAACAAATTTTTTCCTTCGTCAACAATATTAACACAATAGAGGGTGGAACTCACTTGGCTGGGTTTAAGTCGGCCTTGACCCGAGTGATCAACCGCTATATTTCTAGAAAGGAATCTTCCAAAGAACTTCGACTTACTGGAGAAGATGTTCGCGAGGGATTGACTGCCGTTATCTCTGTAAAAGTTCCCAACCCGCAGTTTGAAGGGCAAACCAAAACTAAATTGGGGAATTCCGACGTGGAAGGAATTGTGGAGTCCATTGTGGGAGACAGTCTCTCTATATTCCTAGAAGAGAATCCCGCCAAAGCGGAAAAAATTATACAGAAAGCTTTAACCGCCGCCGAAGCCCGCGAAGCGGCCCGCAAAGCGCGGGAACTCACGCGTCGCAAAGGGGCTTTAGATTCCGCCTCTTTGCCCGGGAAACTGGCCGATTGCCAGGAACGGGATCCTGAGAAATGCGAACTCTTCATTGTGGAAGGCGATAGCGCAGGAGGTTGTTTTTCTGGGGATACTAAGGTGGCGCTTACGGATGGAAGAAATCTTACTTTCCATGAGTTAGTTGAAGAAGATGCGAGAGGGATAAAAAATTATTGTTATACCATTGGTAAAACTGGTTCTATTCAGATCGCTCCCATTCTAAATCCAAGAGTAACGAAAAGAAACAGTCGTGTTGTAAAAGTGATATTAGATAATGGTGAAGAAATTCTTTGCACTCCCGACCATAAATTTATGTTAGCCGCTGGAACTTATACAGAAGCGAAGGAACTCAATGCAGCTGATTCACTCATGCCACTCTATAGACAATATTCTCGCATGGGAGGTTCTATTACCATAGAAGGATATGAGATGGTCTTTGATCCTATCAAGAAAAAGTGGATATTTACACATCTGTTATCAGATCAATACAATCTTGAAAATAGTATCTATAAAAAAGAGGATGGAGAGCATAGACATCATAAGGATTTTAATAAACGCAACAATAATCCCGAAAATTTGTTGCGTCTTTCAGTTGATCAGCATCTAGAAATACATCGCAAACAGGCTCAGCGAACTTTAAATCGGCCCGAAGTTAGAGCCAAATTACTAGAGAATGGAGACGAAACAAAATTAACTCAAACGGTTTCCCATTATAATCATAAGATAAAATCTATTGAATTTTTAGATCAGACGATGGATGTGTATGATCTAGAAGTGCCAGAAACACATAATTTTGCTTTGGCGAGCGGTATATTTGCGCATAATAGCGCTAAGGGTGGCAGGGATAGAAAAACTCAGGCGATATTGCCGCTGAAAGGGAAAATTTTGAATGTGGAGAAATCGCGGCTGACGAAGATGTTGGGGAACGAAGAAATTCGCACCGTGATTACGGCGATTGGGTGCGGCGTAGGGAAAGAAGCGGCGGAAGATGGGGATGGGAAACAGGGGGAAGAGTCCTCTCAGGGAGGGTTTACCTATTCTAAATTAAGATATCACAAAATTATTATATTGAGCGATGCCGATGTGGATGGAGCTCATATTCGGACTCTGCTTTTAACATTCTTTTACCGGCAGATGCTCTCTTTAATAGAAAAAGGGCACATCTATATCGCGCAGCCTCCTCTCTTTAAAGTGAAGAAAGCGAAAAAAGAACTTTATATGGATAACGAAGAAAATTTGGAAGAGTTCTTGATGGAAGAAGGTTTGAGTTCTGTGGAAGTGATACGGCTGGAAAAAGGAAAAGAAGGAAAGAGTTTAGAAAAAGCGGAAATTAAAAATATATTGAGCTGGGTGATTGAATTAGAATCGTTGCGGTCTAAGCTTGCACGGAAAGGGATATCCTGGGCGGAAGTGGCTAAGTTTGTAGAGACGGGGAAACTTCCCATCTATAGAATTGATCAGGAAGATGTGGAGCCGCTCTACGTTTTTACAGAAAAAGAGTGGAAGAAGGTTAAAGAAGAATATTTGAAAAAACGACAAGAAAAACTGGCGGAAGAAGTAAAAGCGTCCGGCGAAGAAATTTTAGAAGTGGCGGACGAAGATCTGGGGCCGGATGTAAAAGAGCTTTGGGAAATGGCGAAACTGGAAGCGGTGATTAAAAAACTTTCTACTGTCACTTTAAATCCTTTGGAACCGATGGATCCAAAGAAGAGCGCCTATCGCATAAAAGCGACTCATTTTGAAAAGGATATCGTGGATGGAGCGGCTCTTTTAAGTTCTGTTAAAGAGGTGGGGAGTTCTGGGGCGTCTGTTCAACGGTATAAAGGGTTGGGAGAGATGAATCCGGAACAGTTGTGGGAGACCACCATGGACCCATCTCGACGAAGACTCTTGCAGGTAAAATTGGAAGACGCGGTGGAAGCGGAAAGAATCTTTACCACATTGATGGGCGATAAAGTGGAGCCCCGCAGGATCTTTATTCAGGAACACGCCTTAGACGTAAAAAATCTAGATATCTAAAACTTTAGTTATGAACGAACCGATAAAAAAGCAGTTTGTCAATTTTAGGTTTTTTAAAATCTTGCCGGAGTGGAGGTTTTTAGACGCATCTACAAAGAAGAAAGAGAAAGAAATTTCTTTAAAACTTTATGAAGAAGCCGCCTCCCAAATGATCTTGCGTTCTTATACCACGTTAGGAATCCGCCCCGATTGCGAGTTTATGTTTTGGAGGATTTCGGAATCACTAGAATCCTTTAATGAGATGTCGGCTCAATTTTTTAAGGTGGGGTTTGGAAAATATGTTTCCCCCAGCTATTCCTATATCGCCATGACTAAGCGTTCCTCTTATATCGACAAAATTTCTCCCGAACATGTGGAATCCCGGACCCTCATTCAACCGGGGAAATATAAGTATCTCTTTGTCTACCCGTTTGTTAAAACAAGAGAGTGGTATAGTTTGACTATGGAAGAGAGGCAAGCGATGATGGATGACCATATCCGCGTAGGGAATAAGTACCCCCAAGTAAAACTCAATACCACCTACTCCTTTGGGCTAGACGATCAGGAATTTGTGGTGGCTTTTGAGACGGATCATCCCAGCGACTTTTTAGATTTAGTGATGGAGTTGAGAGGATCTCCCGCTTCCCGATACACCTTAAGGGATACTCCCACCTTTACCGCTATTGCAAAACCATTTTCTAAAATTTTGGATGACTATTGATAAGAGTTTCTCCCAAAAGATAACCCCCATCCACTTCATTCCTAAATTCTGTTCTCAATGCGGCGCTCCCCTCGGGGAATGTTATGTTCCAGAAGAGAGGCGCGAGCGATTGCTCTGTTCCAAGTGCGGAACTGTCAGTTATTTAAATCCGTTTATTGTGGCTGGAGTGATTCCGGAACAGGATAAAAAAATTGTCCTATTAAAAAGAGGGATCGAACCTGCCTGCGGAGCTTGGACATTTCCTGCGGGATTTGTGGAATTGGGAGAATCGGTAAAAGAAGGAGCGATCCGAGAAACAAAAGAAGAGACCGGTCTCGATGTCTCCGTGGGAGAACTTTTGGGGATCTATTCTTACAAGAATGTTGGGGTCGTGACGATCGTTTATATGGGGAAAGTAATGGGAGGGTCTATTCAGACCTGTCCCGAATCTGCCGAGGTGAAAATGTTTCAGAAGGATGAAATTCCGTGGGACCAATTGGCGTTTAATAGCACCAAAGACGCCTTAAGGGATTGGGAAAAAATGTATGGGTAGAACCATTTGCGCCACGCTTTGTTATGTAAAAAGTAAGGGGAAGACTTTGATGCTCCACCGCACCAAGAGGAAAAATGATATCCACGAGGGACGTTGGAATGGTTTAGGCGGAAAGATGGAGAGAGGAGAAACCCCGGAAGAATGTGTGGTGAGGGAAGTACAGGAAGAGTCTGGTCTTAAGATTGTATATCCAAAGTTACGAGGCGTGCTCACTTTCCCAGGATTTGATGGAGAGAACGATTGGATTGTCTTTCTCTTTACAGCGAACCGATTTAAAGGGAAATTAATCGATTCGGATGAAGGAGATTTGGAATGGATTCCAGATGCAAAGGTAACTGCGTTACACTTATGGGAAGGGGACAAAATTTTTATGCGGTGGCTTAAAAAGCATAGATTTTTTTCCGCCAAATTTATTTATAAGAAAGGGAAATTTAAAGATCATTTAGTTTGTTTTCACACACCTTGATTCTTCCTCTAGTTGGATTATAATTAATAGATGATATTGCCCATGGGTAAGTCCTCCAAAGGTTTTACTCTCGTTGAGATTATGATGGGGCTGCTCATCATAACGATTGCCTTTTTCTCTTTAGGAACGATCTATAGTTCCATAGCGAAGAGCATTCTTGCCAGCAAAATGAAGACAGTGGCAACTAACCTGGCCCAAGAAAGAATAGAATCTCTTAAAAACATCTCTTATTACCGTCTCTTGGTCACCACAGCGACTACCTCTGATTCCAATTTCCCTGGGATGAGTTATGACATTGGGTACTATCCAGAAGAGAATGTGAGTGTAGGCGGGAACGTCTATTATAGGAGAATCGCTATAGAATTTTTAAAGGCTTCGGGTTCGGAATTAGTTGGGCAATCCTGGACAGCGAACGATACGGGGATTAAAGGGATTACCTGTTATGTAGTCTGGAAAGACGGGGATGACTGGAAAAAAGTAGTGATGAAAAATTTTCGCAATAATCCCAACCGAGCAGAATTAGATTATACTTTTACGGGCGTGGTTTCCTCGGGAACGACAGGGAATTCCATAGAAAATGCGCTGGTGCAGACGGTGCAGAACCCATCTTTTTCCGCAAGAACAGATGCGAATGGTATCTATTCATTTAAAGTGCAAGCGGGTTCTTATACTCTGCAGGCGAGCGCCACAGGCTATTTTACGGAGGTGAGTACTAATTACGTAGTTTCCTCGGGGCAAACAGGAGGTTCCAACCATAATTTTTCTTTAAATTTAATGGGATTAGGGCAAACAACAGGATATGCCTACATTCAAAATCATTTGGTAATTACTCAGGTAGTCTCTAGCACAGATTCGGGAGGAATGAGTAATCAAGAGTGGGTAGAACTTTACAATCCGACAACGTATAATATTCTGATAGCCAGCCGGAGTTCTCCTTCCAGCAATTTTAATCTGTTTTTTGTAACGGTTACTTGGATCGATTCTAATGATGCAGAACCTGGTCCTGGGAATAATGGGAAATATTTAGTAGGAATGCCTGGAATTACAGGATCTGTTTTTACAGCTTTTAGAAGTACATCCCCCCATTGGAACGTGAATACGACTACAATTTCTGTCCCCTCCAATCAGTACTTTTTAGTGGCGAATCAGAGTACGATTACATTTACCACTCCCTCTGGGAATGTTAAAAGAGTAGCGGATGCTTATTACAATGGAGAAAGATTGGACAATTCCGGATCTGGAGGCATTCGCATTACAGGGAATAGGGGATTCCCCCAAAATGGAAGGAGCGATTGGCACGATGGAGTTGGTTGGAAATCGGGAGGTTCAGATAATTCTCCTACATTAGCAAGAGAAGGATCGTTAGGGTTAGATTTAAGCGCGGACAGCGGTTTGGGGTCTGGGAAGACCATCATTCGGGCAGCTTTTAAAAGTAGTGATAGTTATGATCCAGGAACTATAACATTGGCAAGGCGTAACACTTCCCCTTTAGGAGCAAATTCTTTTGATCGCAATAAAAGCGGTTTAAACAGTTCTTCAGGAGGAGATTGGATTTCTGCTTCATTGAATCAGTTTTTAATTACTTCTTCCGGGGTTTTAAATTCCGATTTTTCTATGCTCCCTTACAGTGGAACTCCCGCGGAAGGAGCTTCCGTTTCTTCCAATGACGGATTTTCCCAAATTAGTTATGTCCAATCTTACGGTTCTTTTACTATTCTCAACATAACGACGGGTTCCTGGTCGATTACGATTACGAGCGGTAATTATATGAGAGATATATCGTTTGTTTCTATAACGCCAGGCCTAAGTACTTCTGTGCCGAACGGGGCAACGGACCCTAGTTGGCAATTTTCCAGTTTAAGCCCTCCGTGGGGCTCTATCCTTTTAACGACATCTACTCTTTATGGGTACATTAGCGGAACTGTTAACAACGCGTTCAACCAACCTTTGAGCGGTGTTACGATGAGCGCTTCTGGAGCGACCTCTGTTACAACGAATTCCCAAGGGCTTTATCGGTTGAGTATTATTCCTCCCGGCACACAATTATCCGTGAATGCGACTAAAACAGGATTTTCAACAGAAGTAAGTGACCCGATTGGGGTGACATTAGGAGTGAACATATCGACAGTTAATTTCACTTTGGTGAGCGCTGGAACCGTAAAAGGATTTGTTACCACCAATGGATCTCCAAGCGGAGCGTTGCCGGGAATTCCTATAGTAGCGACCGATTTAAGTAGTTCCACAACCTATGGATCCTCTATTACCGGTTCTGACGGAACCTTTACGATTGTGAGTGTTCCAACGGGGAGCGTGCTGGTGGTGCCACAATTAGAATCTGGAGAAACCTCGAGCCCGGGTTCCTCTACGATAAATGTTACCACTGTTTCTACGGGGACATGGTCCTCCACATTTACTGTTACGAACGCCTATGGATACATTAAAGGTATGGTGACGAGCGGTTCTTCCAATATTACTACAGGCGTTTTAATTGTGGCTTCTACTACGCCTATTACTAGTGACACACCCCCTACAGCCGATTCCGATTTAAGAGGTGGAGGAGCGATATATTATTCCGGATCTTCCGATGCGGGGGGTGGCTATTCTGTTTCTTTACGGGGAGGGGCTTCCTATTATATTTATGGTTGGTATCCTACGACCCTGAATGTAGATGTGTCTAGCGCTCCTAAACGGTCGGTTACTTCCCCCTCTACAGTCCATTATGTTTCTCCCGGTGGAACGACGAATCGGAATATTTCATGGTGAATAATATGAAGAAAATGAGAGGGTTTACCGTTATAGAATTAATGATTGTTGTCGCTTTGCTTGGAATTATTCTATCCCTGGGCCCAAATCTTCTTTTAAATATATTTAGGTTTTGGAGGATGCAAATTGCCCGCGTGGATGTGAACCAAAATGCGCGCAAATCTTTGGAGTTAGTTAATAAAACGGTAAGACAAGCTTCCGCTTCCACGATTATAGTTTCTAATCGGTCCAATCAACCCCCGTATTCCTGGATTCAGTTTACTGTCGACAAAGGGACGGGCCCCATTGTGGGGAGGTATGGATTTTTTCAGGAAGGGAAAAACTTGCAATATATGAAAGATGGCAGCACTTCCACATTAGCGGACAATCTAAGATACCTTGCGTTTACGTATCCTCAGTCGGATGACGTGGATATTCTTGCGGTCGCAATGACGTTTGAAGAATCAACCTATGCGGGCCAAACCAAAGCGTTACAGCTTTCTATTGAAAAAGTAAGAGTGATGAACTAATGAATAATCATAATTCTAAAGGGGTTATTTTAGTCGTAGCGTTGGCAGGACTTATTATTCTCGCCGTATTTTTTACGGCGTTAACCTATCTGCTTCAAAATGAAACAAAATGGTCGGTAAAACATAAGAAAACTACGACCGCTTTTCAGATGGCAGAACAAGGTTTAGACCGGGGTGTTTGGAAATTACAAGAATCGACTACGTTGTATACTATCGTTTCTACCGGGGGCATCATCCCGGGTTATAATTTTGATAGTGTCTATAAATCCACATCTACGGATGGGGCGTTAGGAGAATATAAAATTAATTTAACCACCAGTTCCACCTCGGGACGGGTATTAGTTCAAGCAAAGGGAAGAGATATTACAGGGGATGAGATGCGATCTTTAGAAGCGGAATTTACGAATGTGGCGATTGATGCGGGTCTTCATATTCGGTCTGGTCTTACCTATAAATCGGGAACACGAGTCCATTGGGGGCCTATTGTCTCCTATGGAACTATCGATTTACCAAACGCTCCGGACAATGGATCCGCTTTCCCAAGAAAATACGCAAAAGGTTCCATAGATGAGAGGCCTCCTACGAGCGCTAGCGGCCCCCATGGTGACACCGCAGAAACATGGAATGGAACGTATGACTATTATTGCCATGCGAGTAGTTTAGATACCGCTCCCGATATCGATTTAGACCAGTACCGGACATTGGCTAAAAATTCTTCTATTCCGGATTTATATAAGGCGAATGGGACCGGAAGTTCTAGCAGCGCCGGTAGAAGGGCAACCGCTTCTCCCGTAGGTTCTGGCTATTTTCCTGCCACAGAAGAGATAGCTCTGAAAGCATGGCCAGGGGCCGGGGCCTACGTGTTTAAAAATTCCACCTCCGTTATTTTTTTAGAAGCGGACTATAGCTTCAATGATCGTCACAGTAATTCTCAAGTTAATCTGCGTGGATTTATCGCCCCGTATGCCGCTCTTTCTGTGAATGGAGACGATGATACCCCCAATATGGTGGTGAGAATTCCCGACGACGCTCAAAAAGAGTATCTCTATAATGGCGCTTATGGGAATAGTACATTGGGTTGGACGACAGCTCAGGGAACCAATGCCACCGCTTTTTCTTCAACAGGTGCGGGGAATAATTTTATTGTGGCGGATGTATTAATGCGGGGATATCTTTATTTCGAAAATATCAGTAATTCCGGAACAAACTTAAATGTAGTTGGAATTTTAGATATGGCTCAAGCGACCAATCCTCAATCCGTAACTGTTTACTACGATTCCACTGTATCTACGGGGATTATCACCTCTAATCAAGCTCCCCGGCGCCTTTACTGGCGCGAAGTCAAATCTACGTGGTAAAATAGCTGCATGTCGCGTTCTATAAAAAAAGGTTTTTTTATTACCTTGGAAGGGCCGGACGGTTGTGGAAAAACAACTCAAGCTCTGGCTTTAAAGAAAAGATTTATCGAACAAGGTAAAAACGTGGTTCACACCCGAGAGCCGGGCGGCACCTCTTTTGCGGAAGATTTAAGAAAGATTATTTTAAATCCCAAACATAAAATTTCTCCCACCGCGGAGCTTTTACTCTATGAAGCGAGCCGAGCCCATCATACCGAAGAGGTCATTCGCCCTACTTTAGAAAAGGGAGGGATTGTCCTCTGTGAACGGTACACGGACGCGACAATGGCTTACCAAGGGTATGGCAGAGGGCTTTCTTTAGAGACTATTCTTACACTCAATAAAATTGCCAGCGGCGGGATCATTCCCCACTTAACTTTAATTTTAGACATTCCTGTAAAAGAGGGGTTAAGACGGGCGAGAAAATTGCAGGAGGATGGAGAAAAAGGGGATCGTTTAGAACGAGAAAGTTTAAAATTTCATTATCGGGTGCGGGAAGGGTATCTGTCTATCGTCCGAAATGAACCAAAAAGAGTCCGCATTGTTTCCAGTTTAGGGTCCAGGGAAGAGGTTCAAGAAAGAATTTGGAGAGAGGTGCAACGCTATGGGTTGGGATAAATGGCCGAGCCAAAAAAAAGCGATCCTCCAGATTAAAGCGGATTTAGATTCCAAGAGAGTGGGAGAGTGTTATCTCTTTATTGGAGAGAGCTCTGCTCCTAAACGGGAGATCGCGTTTGAATTGGCCAAAGTTCTCAATTGCGAAACAAAAAAAGGGAGCGAGGGGTGTGACCAATGTAATATCTGCAGGAAGATTCGCGAGAATATTCACCCCGATATTATTTTTTTAGACTTTGAAAAACAAGGGGAGATATTAGAATTAAAAGAAGAAGAAAAGTTAAAACAAAAGGAATATAGAATCGACTCGATTCGCATTCTTTTAAACATCGCCTATAGGACCCCCTTAGAAGGAAAAAAGAAAGTTTTTTTGATTGATGGGGTAGAATATTTGAGTTTAGAAGCGGCTAACTCTCTCTTGAAAGCTCTGGAAGAAGCTCCCCGATATCTCCATTGGATTTTGTTGACTAATAATTTGGAGCGGGTTCTCGCTACCATTCAGTCTCGATCGAGAAAAGTTGTTTTTTCTCCCCAAATTGGGGAAAAAGATAGGGCGATTCAGGACCTCTTTGAAAAAATAGCGGAGGCGGTTCTGCAAGGCGGGGGAGCAAAGCCATTAGAAATTTCTGAAAAAATTTTCTCAAAAGAAAAGGGGAATAACCGGAAATTAGCGGGGGACTTTCTCAAAATTCTTTCGCAAAGAATGGCGGAAGAATTGCGGAAAAAGCCCACTGTTTCCTTTGCGGACCGCGCGTTAAAAGTGGCGCGAGCCGAAGAAGATTTAAGGCGGAACCTTTCCCCACAACTAGTTATCGACGAGCTATTAATTCATTTATGAAACCCTTTTATATTACCACTCCTATTTACTATGTAAACGATAAGCCTCACATAGGGCACGCCTATACAACGATAGCAGCGGACGTTTTGGCTCGCTGGAAGCGCCTTCAGGGAGAGGAGGTCTTTTTCTTAACCGGCGCCGATGAACACGGCTCCAAAATTCACCAAGCGGCGGAAGCAAACAATGTTTCTGCTCAGGAGTATGTGGACAGGCTGGTATTGGATTTTGAAGCGCTTTGGAAAGTTTTAGAAATTTCCAACGATGATTTCATTCGCACCACTCAAGACCGCCACAAAGATCTGGTGCGCGCGATCTTTAAAAAACTGTATGATCAGGGGGACATTGTAAAAGGAGTCTATGAAGATTGGTACTGCGTCCTGTGTGAAAGTTTCTGGCTAGAGAGCCAGCTGGTAGAGGAAAAATGTCCGGAGTGCGGCCGAAAAGTAGAAAAGCTAAAAGAGGAAAGCTACTTTTTTAAGCTGTCCCGCTATGAGGGGCGCCTTTTAGAGCATTATCAAAAGAATCCAGAGTTTTTGTCCCCCCGCACCCGCGGAACCGAGATGATTCAGTTTGTGAAATCCGGTTTGAAAGATATTTCTGTCTCTCGTTTAAAAGAAAAGTGGGGCATCCCTCTTCCTTTTGATTCCCAGGGAACCGTGTACGTCTGGTTTGATGCCCTCATCAACTATTTGAGCGCTCCTGGGTTTTCCTTGGAGAAGGGAATCTGGGGGAAGCAGGTTTGGCCCTGTGATATCCATTTTGTGGGGAAAGAAATTTTTAGATTTCATAGTGTTATTTGGCCCGCGATGTTGATGGCTTTGGGACTGCCGCTTCCCAGAAAAGTTTTTGCCCATGGTTGGTGGACATCGGAAGGAGAAAAGATGTCGAAGTCCCGAGGGAATGTGGTGGATCCCATTGCGATGGTGGAGGAATTTGGAGTGGACAGTATCCGCTATTTTCTGTTGCGGGAGATGCCCTTTGGGGCGGATGGAGATTTTTCCAGAAGCGCTTTTATTGCCCGCTATAACAGTGACCTCGCCAACGATTTGGGAAATTTATTTTCCCGCTGCCTCAATATCTTAGAGAAAAATTTTGCAGGACGCATTGGGACGCTTCCTGAAGGGAAGTTTAACACTTTGATCCAGGAACAAAATAAGCGAATGCATCAAGGATTTAATGCTTTAGAATTTCATGAAGTCTTGGGCGGCCTCTTGGAAGTGGTGAAAGAGGCGAACCGAAATTTTGAGCAGAGCGCCCCCTGGAGTTTAGTAAAGAGCGATCCTGCCCAAGCGGAAAGAGTGCTTGCGGAGACAGTCTACGTTTTGAGATGGCTCGCCTGCGGTTTTTCCCCTTTTATGCCTGAAGTAACAGAAAAAATGTGGCGCCGCTTGGGAGAAAAACGGAGTTTAAAAGAGTGCGCTAAAGAGGTGCTTCTCAATCCCGCTCTCCATTTTACGGATCGGGACAAAATTGAGAAAGGCGCCCCGCTTTTCCCTCGG
>JAHFCA010000006.1:0-6525 GCA_023249715.1 Elusimicrobiota bacterium | reverse complement strand
GTGGCGCCGCTTGGGAGAAAAACGGAGTTTAAAAGAGTGCGCTAAAGAGGTGCTTCTCAATCCCGCTCTCCATTTTACGGATCGGGACAAAATTGAGAAAGGCGCCCCGCTTTTCCCTCGGTTCACGCTTCCAACTGAATTGTTTGGGTTATGAAATTCGACGATAAATATAGGGGGTAATATGTTCGTAGATACCCATGTCCATATTCGGGACTCCCAATACGATTTAGACCGCAAAGAAGTTCTCCAAAGAGCTAAAGAAAAGGGAGTGCATACGCTCATAGAAATTGGAGAAGACCCGCTCGAATGGAATAAGACGCGAGCGGTTGCGTTAGAGCAGAGAATGGATGGACAAGAACTCTACTGGACATGCGGGTTTCATCCCCATTATGCCGAAACGGCCGCTTCGTTTAATTTTGATACAATAAAAAAAGAGGCGTCTGGGCCTCTCTGCGTCGCCATTGGAGAAATTGGCCTCGACTACTTTAAAAGCACCGCCTCTAAAGAAGAACAGATTTTTTTATTTAGAAAATGTTTGGAGGCGGCCGCCGATCTGAACTTTCCTGTGGTGATTCATTGCCGAGAAGCTCAGGCGGATATGGTAAGAATTTTAAAAAGTTTTTATGGCGGTTCTGCTCGGCCCGATTTATGTCCGGGAGTAATTCACTGTTTTTCCGGAGACCGAAGTTTTGCGGAACTGGTATTAGAGTTAGGATTTTATTTAGGAGTGGATGGCCCTATTACGTACCCTAACTCCCATGCTTTACGGGAAGTTATACAGAATGTCCCTTTGGAGAAAATTGTGCTTGAGACCGATTCCCCTTATCTCCCCCCGCAGGGTTGGAGAGGGAAAAGGAACGAACCCTCTTATGTGGCCATAGTGGCCACAAAATTGGCAGAACTTTTCCAAGTGGATATAGAAACTGTGGGACAAAAAACGACGGAGAATGCAAAACGGGTCTTTAAATTAAAATGAAAAGAAGCGAAAAACCGGCCCTTTCGTATCGCTATAAAGAGGGGCTCTATCTCAATATTACTAGCCACTGTCCAACGGCCTGCGCGTTTTGCATTAAATTTACCTGGGACTATTTTTATCGTGGGAATGACTTGCTTTTAAAAAAAGAACCAACGGTCGCGGAAATTTTAAGTTCAGTGGACGATCCTTCCCGATACAATGAGATTATATTTTGCGGCTATGGAGAATCGACCTATCGCTTAAAGGAGATGGAAGAGATCGCCAAGGTCCTTAAGAGCCGCGGAGCAAAAAAGTTTCGTTTGAATACGATTGGGTTGGGGAACCTCATTCATGGCAGAAACATCGTTCCCGACCTGGCTAAATTTTTAGAGGGTGTCTCCATCTCTTTAAATACCATCGACCCCAAAAAATGGGTAGAGATTCACCGTCCCCTTCCCCAATTTAAAGAGAAAGGGTTTGAAAGTGTTTTAGAATTTATTCGCCTTTCGGCTCAACTGATTCCCGAAACATTTGTGACGGCGGTAGAGCTTCCGGCAGGAGAAAATAAAGATTTTGAGCAATTTGTAAAAAAATTGGGAGCGAATGTGCGCTTTCGTCCCTACTTAGACGCATACGAAGATAAGTGACCCCCCCTTTTAGTCTCTGTTCTCACAACCAATGTCGGTTCTAGGGGCAAATTCTTTTGATGCTGCTGGGCATTTATGGTATTCTATACGCAATTATTAACCCAAATAATTCAGTTGGAAGCGGAATTCGAATGAAAATATGGCATTTTTTTCTTCACAAAAAAGCTCGCGAATAGTTTTAACTATTCTCTCACTTTTTTGTTTCGAAAAAAAAGCCATTTTTTCATTCTCGGTTCACGCTTCCAACTGAATTGTTTGGGTTTAAGGGGAAGGAGAATATCTTTATGAATATGGTTCCAATGATTGGATCTCTGATGTCATTTTTTGTTTTTGTTTTTATTGTTATCGTGGCGCTGTGGAGCTCTGGGATACGAATATTAAAGGAATATGAGCGAGGCGTAGTCTTAATGTTGGGACGATTTTGGAAAGTAAAAGGGCCCGGTTTAGTCTGGGTGATTCCTATTCTCCAAAAGATGAGCGTTGTAGATACTCGCATTGTCACCATGGATGTGGCGCCGCAAGACGTTATTACACGAGATAATGTCTCTGTAAAAGTAAATGCGGTGATTTATTTTAAAGTGGTTGAGCCGAGGAAAGCGATCTTGGATGTGCAAGATTTTTATTTTGCCACGTCGCAAATCGCGCAGACATCGTTACGTTCCATTTTAGGTCAACAGGAAGTGGACGCTCTCTTTGCCAATCGGGAAGAGCTGAATGTGGCGTTGCAAAAAATTATTGACCAGCATACGGAACCTTGGGGAGTAAAAGTGACCGCGGTAGAAGTAAAAAATGTAGATTTCCCCCCAGAGATGTTGCGCGCTATGGCGAAGCAAGCGGAAGCAGAACGGGAACGAAGAGCTAAAGTTATCCATGCGGATGGAGAATTCCAGGCTTCTCAGAAATTAGCAGATGCCGCCCAAATTCTAAATTCGCAGCCAGCCACATTGCAGCTTAGATTTCTCCAAACACTGACGGAGATTGCGACGGATAAAAATTCAACCATTATATTCCCTGTTCCTATTGATATCCTCAGCATATTTTTAAAAAAGGAGAGTAAAAACTAACTCGTGTATACCGATATTTCTAAATATGGGAAGATGTTGTGGGAAGCAGGGCTGATTCATTTAACTTCGGGGAACATTTCTGTTAGAAAAGGTTCTGTCATTTATGTGACCCGGACCGGTTCTCTCCTTGGAGATATCTCAAGTTCTGATATTATTTCGGTGAACTTGGAGAACAATAGACGGGATAAAGGAGCTTCTTCGGAAACTCCCGTTCATAGAGCTCTCTATTTAGCTAACCCGGAGATTTCCAGTGTGGTGCATGCCCATCCTCCTTATGCCACCGCTCTTTCGTGGGATTACACGACCATTCAACCGATCGACTCCGATTCCATTATTATTCCAGAAATTCCAGTCTTAACCGATTGCCCTTACGGAGAAGGGGCTACGTGCGTAGTGGAATCCTTCCCTAAACTTTTTCTCACCCATCCTGTGGCGCTAATACGGGGGCATGGAGCATTCTCCGTCGGGAAAGATGTGCGGCAGGCGACCGCGCGCATCTCCATGGTAGAAAACGAATGCCGCCTTCTTTTTTTTCGCAAACTGTTAGAAAAGTAAATTTATTTAAGAAGAACTAGGGGGTATCTTTCTATTTTTATTTTCAGCTCGCATTCGCTAAAATATTTTTCTTAGGCCTTCGAACTCGCCTTGGCGTAAACGCCAAGGCTCAGACAGGCGAAGGCAAAGGAATTATATAGTTCATGCTGATAAAGTCGCGCCTACTACGATTTCGGCTTTTGGTTTTTCTCTTCGCAAAATTTTTTTACCATACCCTCGTCGAGTATGCTAAAAAAATTTTGCTTCGAGAAAATTCCAAAAGCCAAAATCTCGCTACGGCGGGACTTTATCAGCATGAACTATATAGAAAAAATTTTCGCTCATAGTCTCGCTCGGATGAAAATAAAAATAGAAAGATACCCCCTAGTTCTTCCCCAAAAAGCCTTTTGTACCTAAAATATAATATGAACTCGAAAGAAAAGTTTGTGGAATTTTTGTCTACACTGGAGCTAGTCCATGGCGATTGTGGTAAGAATAGTTTAGATAAATTTGAAACTTTTTCTAAAATAATTCATCAATATAATAATAAATTTGGATTGATTTCTAATAACGATTTAGAAAATATATGGGTGCGACATTTTCAGGATTCCTTGATGCCATTGAAACTTTTTCCCCACCTGTTTAAGGTATCAAAAACGGATACGAGTAAGGTATTAAAAATTTTAGATTTAGGTTCGGGGGCGGGTTTTCCGGGAGTTCCCCTTGCCCTCTTAAATCCTTCTATGGAATTTACATTGGTAGAACCCAATAAAAGGAGAGCCTTCTTTTTGGACCAGATTTTAGTCCGTTCTTTGGGTTTAAAAAATATAGAAGTTATTAATGAGAGAATAGATTATACGGTGAAACAAATTATTGACATAAAGTCTAATATAGTTGTTTCAAGGGCAGTTTCTGAGCTCGAGGAGCTCTTAAAACTATATTTTCCTCTCATTGAGGGCGGACATGCTCTTTTTTGGATCAGCAATTCTGTTAAAAATGATATAGATAGAATTAAATTAAATGCATTAGAGCGAGGGAGAGAATTTTTGGATTTTAAAGAATACCAATTAGATTCTGAAGATATGCATGGGAAAGCTCTCATTCTGTTCAAAAATAGGTTAAACCCAAATTTTGCATTAGGCGCGAGAACCGAGACGAACAAGGCGGAGACTTTTTCGACAAAAAAAGTGAGAGCGTAGTGGTGACTACGGTCGAATTTTTTGAGGAAGAAAAAGTCCCGCATTGTTCGTCGAATTCCGCGTCCTAATGCAAATTTTGGGTTACAATAAATTTATGATCCCGTTAAGAGATAATATACCTTCTAGAAAATTTCCATTTATTAATTATTTTATAATTGGAACAAATGGGATAGTCTTCTTCTACCAGATTCAAATCTATACAAAAGGGACTTTTGAAGCATTTATCTATAAATTTGGTGTTGTTCCAAACCTACTCACAAAAAATTTTATAGACCATTCTTATACTCTAATTACTTCTCAATTTTTACATGGAGGTTGGGTACATATTATTTGGAATCTTGTCTATCTCTATATATTTGGAGATAATGTGGAGGATAGGATAGGTCATGTGAAGTATCTCTTTTTTTATTTGGCTTGCGGGTGCGGGGCTGCTTTAACACAATTTTATTTCAACCCTGTAAGTGAAATCCCAATGATAGGGGCGAGTGGAGCGATTGCAGGTGTTTTAGGGGCCTATTTTTTACTTTATCCAAAATCAAAAGTTATTGCCTTGGTTCCTCTTGGTCTTTTTAGTAGGGTTATAGAAATTCCTTCGTTTTTCTTTTTAGGGTTTTGGTTTATAATGCAAACCTTTAGCGGAACAGCTACGTTGTATGCGGCTAGGGCATTAGGATCTGATGTTGGGGGAGTGGCATGGTTTGCGCATGTAGGAGGTTTTATTGTTGGAGCTTCCTATGTTCTCCTATTTTTGTATGGACGTAGAAGAAGATAAATGTTTCATGTGAAACTTTTTATCTCATAGGAGCGCGCGAATAAAAATATAAAAATTTGTTTCTGTCACTAATTAAGTATACGGTGAAACAATAAAGAGAGAGATATATGGATCAATTTTCAGTTGGTTTCTTGTTAGGGATTCTTATTGGAGAGGGTCATTTTGGAGGAGATGGGAAACAGCCCCAGATTACTCTGAGAATGAATACGCGCTATGAGAATATTTTTAAATGGCTTGTAGAAACTTTCCCGGGGTCTAAACTTTATGGACCGTATCACCATTCTGGAAGGCATTACTATCAGTGGATGGTTCGAGGGGAGCCGCTGCGTAAAACTATTGTTCCCCTTCTCTATAAAAGTTCATTCCGATATCTTGATCCCCATAACTACGCCCGTTTTCAAAAGATGATAAAAGATTATGATATAATGATAGACTTCGATGAAAAATAAATCATCACCGTCTAAAATAGAGTCCCATATAAAAGAGATTCTAAAGGAATTGGGGGAAGATCCTCAAAGAGAGGGGTTAAAAAGAACCCCCCATAGAGTTTCTGAATCTTTTAAGTTTTTAACTCAAGGATACTCCAAAAATGCCTCGGATGTGCTTTTAAAGGCTTGTTTCACCGAAAAGTATGATCAAATGGTATTGGTGAAAGATATCGATTTCTTTTCTCTCTGCGAACATCACCTCCTTCCTTTTTATGGGAAATGTCATGTGGCTTATATCCCCGACGGAAAAGTAATTGGCCTTTCTAAAATTCCCCGTGTTGTGGATATATTTGCTCGTCGGTTCCAGGTCCAAGAACGACTCACCCAACAAATTGCGGAGGCGATTGAACAGGCAATACAACCGCGAGGGGTAGGAGTTGTGATTGAAGCCTTCCATCTTTGCATGGCGATGAGAGGCGTTGAAAAGCAAAATGCCTATGCGACCACAAGTGAAATGTTGGGGGCCTTTCGAACTCACGAAAGAACTCGAATGGAATTTCTGAGTTTTATTCGTAGGGACGTCAACCGCTAAAAAAGTTCCCTCTTATTATGAAGAGTTACCTCTCTTTATTTAGAAACGTTAAATTTAATATTGGGGTGTTTGCCCTCCTTGCCCTTGGGTCTATTTTAGGAACTCTAATCCCACAAATTCCAGAAAATCCAGAAAAAGTAAGAGCCTTTATTCAAAACTCGCCTCAATGGGGGAATATTCTAGAAAAATTTAGTTTTTTTAATATCTATTATTCCTGGTGGTATATGGGACTCTTGGCTCTCTTAGCCTTTGATGTCATTGTCTGTAAACTTCTATTTGGGAAGTTTCCTGGTCTTGAAGTTTTTAGTGAGAGAGAAAAACAGTCTAAGATTGT
>JAHFCA010000206.1 GCA_023249715.1 Elusimicrobiota bacterium | reverse complement strand
AATTCTATAAATGGAATCTTTTTTTGTTTCAACAGATCCTTAAATTTTGGAAAATGGACCCACCGTTTTTCTGTCCAGCGTTCGCCGGCGCGGGGTTCGAGGCCAAGGAGGCGGGGGGGGGCTGGATTCCGGCTTACGACGGTATGGCGGCAATATATATTCTTCTCCTTTGAATTCTTTTCCCACCATACTAAATAAAATTTCCTGATAAGATCTTTGGTTTTCCCACTTTTTTTGGTTCGCTTTTTTTTTACCGAACTTAGAGATTAAGCTCATATCGAACCATTCGCGGGAAGAATCCGTATAAACTATTTTGTCCTCAGCTAAATAAGGACCGATGAGTTCCCGAGTGTCGAGTTCGTTTGCTAGCTCGCACCCGTTTAAGCTCTCTTCTAAGTTTAAGATAAGTTGGAATTTTTCGCCGATTATTTCAGAAGCGTCTTCAATGTTGAGAAGGCGCTGGATATAGGAGTTTCCTTCTAACAAGGGGAGAGCGTTCTTTTGAGTGATCCATGTGATCTCTCCTTTTAAAACGCGCAATAAGGGAGTTGTGCGCACCACATCTCCCAGCGCCCCCAACTTAATAATAAGAATTTTTATAATTTTAAAATAACTCCGCTATAAATTTTATCGATGCGATTTATTAAGCTCTCAATTTAGATTTAAGTTTATCTTCAATTTCAAACAATACCAATTCTAGAGGCGGTAGTTCCGCCATTTGTTTTTCTAGCCGAATGGCCCACCGCTCTCTATATCGCGCTCCATGAAGATAATGGATTAAGAGTTTCCAATTTGGAACAAAGCCATACTTTTCTTCAAAAGATTTTTTTACTTTGCTTTTTGAAAAATCGAAACGGCGGGTTCGGTTCAAAAGAAACCAAATATCGAAAATATCTCTAGGTTCTTTTCTGGATATATCCATCAGTAAACCTAATTTATTGGCTAGAATTGTGTTTAAAGAGTGGACTTTTAAATAGGAGCTATCCGGCTTCATATCGCTATAGGTTTTAAGAATTTTTTCTTCCTTTATCTCTCCAAAAACCTGGGTTCCCATAGCGATATCCAGTCTTACTTCCTTAGGGGATCCTATAATTTCTTCGTAACCGCTATAATGCGCAAAGATTTCTATTCTATCTTGACTCTGAATTACTTTATTCGGATTTATTCCTAAAGAAAGATTTATTTTTTCTTTTGCGAACTTAAATAAATGTATGAGATTATTGACTAGTTCATTACTTGAAAAATTCATATCGCTTAATAAATCTATGTCCTCGGAAAACCGATGGTCCTCAAAATAAATTTTCTTAATAGCGGTGCCGCCGTAAAAAATAAAATCTTTTTTTGCGGCGCTTTTAGCAAGGCACTTAAGAATCCAACCAATGACATAATCTTTTTCTATTGTTTCGGCTGGAACTTTAAAACGTTGAGAAACGGAGTTAATTTCGCTTAATAAAATCATCTGGTTTTAAGTTCCTTTAGATTTATGTTTAAGCGGAGTCCCCAACGATTTAAATAGGATCCGCGATTCGCGCTATTGGGGTCCAATAGATTATAACCGCGCGCGTTCCGAATAATGGCTTGAAGTTGCAGTATAAATTCTTGTTTATCTAAGGCCAGCGTCTCAAATATAAAACCCAGCCGTTTAACCGCCGCCTTGGTTGCCCATTTTTTTGCATAGGACAAAAACTTATGATAATGGATATCTTGATATTTTGTCTTTAGTCCTTGAACGACTTCAATGAGTCCTCCACTTAGTTCAGGGCGATCGAGACCATCTAAGAGGGTTCTTTCTAAATCGCTCACTTGCACTTGGTCTGTTTTCGTGACCCAAAGAGAAGCGCCTCCAAAAAAATATTTTTTTTGGCAATAAATAAACTGATAATCTAAACTCGCGACCTGTTTAGGCTTACGTCTTAAAGGCATGGTGATGGTGATGTCTAGATTTGGGTGGGTTGTGAGTCCATGCAGTCTCATGGCGCTGTAATGCGAAATAAAATAGGGTTGGGGGGAAGATAGCGCCGCGGCGGTAATGGGCCAGTTTTGCAGTTGGCTGTTTTCAAAGCCAGTCCGAAGAATTAAAAAAACGCTTTTTTTAATACGAGCCAATATTCCCCTTTTAACCAATTCGCTGAGGAGATCGCTGGTGGCGAATAGATTTTTTTTATAGAGGGAACAGGCTTCGCGAAGAGTAAAGATGGGTTTCCCTTTTTTTTGGAGTTCATAAATTAACCGGGCGCTCACGGGACCCAATGTTTTGGAAGGTTCTTGGATAGGCATAATAATATTATTAAGTGTGTTTAATTAAGGATAATATCCTTAATTCCATTCTTTTAATATAGTATTTCTTTTCTATCGAGTCAAGACTTTTTCACTTTTTATAGGGCATGAATCTTTTTTATCCAATAATAGAGACTGCGCGTGGAAAAAATAAGGATAAGCGGTTCTATGGGTAAGCGAAATCTGGGCATGGGAACTAAGAGTGTGTGAAAAAGCGCAAAATACGCGATCAATACATAGAGGGGAAAAAGAGACTCCCCGTGAGACTTTGTTAAAATTATACCA
>JAHFCA010000205.1 GCA_023249715.1 Elusimicrobiota bacterium | reverse complement strand
TCGATTCCAGCTTTATTACGGCCTTAATGGCAAAACAATCCTCTCAAAAAATAAAAACTTTTTCGATTGGTTTTGAAAAAGGGACGGGTGTGGACGAATCGAGTTATGCCCGGAAAGTGGCCCATTTTTTAGGAACCGACCACCACACCTATTATTTAACGGAAAAGGATTTGGACTCCGCCCCAAATATCCTGTCTTCTCTCTCGGAACCGGTGGGAGACCCCACCATTCTGCCAACAGCGCTCCTCTCCAAATTCGCTCGGCAAGAGGTAAAAGTAGTGCTGACCGGAGAAGGGGCAGACGAACTTTTTGCCGGTTACAACCGCTATAAACCGCTTCTGTATTGCG
This sequence comes from Elusimicrobiota bacterium, assembly GCA_023249715.1. Taxonomy (GTDB): domain Bacteria; phylum Elusimicrobiota; class Elusimicrobia; order 2-02-FULL-39-32; family 2-02-FULL-39-32; genus JAHFCA01. The sequence continues at coordinate 2,219 of JAHFCA010000205.1, read as the reverse complement.
AATGGATTCAGCGCCTGCCAAAACCATTGCAAGGGCTGGCCTCTCAAATCGCGCGCAAAATGGGAAAAGGGAAACTCTTTCAAAACATTCCCAATCTCTCCCTAGAGCGTTGGTTTCCTCTCAATCAGGATTTTAAATTAACGTGGATGAAGAACCTCTTTAATCTGGAACAAGAAAATTTCTTGGAAAAAAGCTATATCCCGTCCCATCCTTTCTTCGAAGAAATGAATTCACAGAACCCGCTCAATTCCATTCTCTCCCTAGAAAGAGAAACAGCCCTGGCCGATCGACTTTTAATGAAGGTGGACATGGCTTCGATGAGCCAATCTTTAGAGGCCCGTCCTCCCTATTTAGATCCCACATTAGTCGACACTGTTTCTAAAATTCCAACGTCCTATAAAATCCGCCATTTTAAGGGAAAATATATCCTGCGGAAAATTGCCTCTCAATTTTTACCGCCAGAGATCGCTTGGAGAAAAAAACACGGATTTATTGTTCCGATCGCCACTTGGATGCGCCATGGCTCCCGAGACTCCTTGCAAAACTTATTAGACACCTCCCGTCATTTAAACGGATTTTTTAATTCAAAATTTGTTTTTACCCTCAAACAAAAAATCTATACTAAAACCGCCAGCGAAGAAGAAATGGCATTCTCTTGGCCACTGATGGTATTAAACGCGTGGACTTTAAGCCTCAAAAAATCTTAATCATTCAGTTAAGGCGCATCGGGGATGTTATCTTTACTCTCCCGGTGGTCGGAGTGTTGCGCAAACATTTTCCCGAAGCCAAAATTGACTTTTTAGTTGAAGCCCCCTCCGATCAATTCGTCCGGTTAAACCCGGACATCCACGAAACTTTAATTTACGATAAAAATTCCAGCTGGAACTGGGTCCGTCGCATTAGAAAGCAAAAATACGATTGGGTCTTAGACTTTTTATCGAATGGCAGAACGCTGCTGTTAACCCGGTTTTCCGGCGCGCGTTTAAGGTCTGGTTTTAAGGGACCCTTTAGCCGTAAATTAGTCTATAACCATTTAGTTCCCGTTTCGACGCACCAATATATCGTGGATCAAAAATTAGATTTCTTAAGATCTCTGGGATTCAAAGGGGAGCCTTGGAAATGGAATTTAAATCTTCCTCAAGAAGAAAAAAATTGGGCCGAAACCTTTTTAAAAAAATCTGGAATTCAGGACCCTTTCCCAAAACTCATAGGCATCGCTCCCTGTAGCCGAAGAGCGACGCGCCGATGGATATCCGATAGAGTCATCGCAGTCCTGCGTTCGCTCAACCGGGATGGAACAAAATTTATTCTTTTTTGGGGCGCGGGAGAATTAGAGTTTGTGGAATCTTTAGCTCAAAAAGTGGGAAGTTCGGCACTAGTTCCGCCTCAAACCACACTGCTCCAACTCGCGGCGCTGATTGAGAAATGTTCCTTGGTGTTTGGTGTAGACAACGGTCCGAGGAATATCGCCGTAGCGCTGGGAGTGCCAACGCTGGCTCTCTTTGGCCCCACCAATCCTATTTCCATTAACCCGCACGGGGACCCCAAACAACAGTATTTACAAGCGGAAGATCTGTTCTGCATTCGCTGCGGTCTCAATCAATGTCCCTATCAGCACGAATGCATGGAAAAAATCAGCTCAAACATGGTCGTTGAAAAAATTAAATCGATGAGGTGTCGCTAAATGAAACAGAATCCTAGTTTAGGAGAATTGGTGAGTCTTTTAGGGAGGACCCATGTGGAACTCTGGACTCAGGAAGATCGCGCCCGTTCCGATAATGACGCGCTCGTAGCCGCAGCCAAACGCAGAATCGATACCCTCAACCAACAGCGCAACGATCTTATAGAAAAGATCGATGAATGGATTGTCGAGGTAACCAAAAAAAATGGCTGAAACCCCAGGTTGGCTCACCGATAAAATTTTAGTCGCCGAGTTAAAAATGGTCCACACTCAGGAACAGATCGATCGTGACGATGTCAGAGAGTCCCATCGAGAACTCTGTCGTAACCGCCTGCAAATTCTTAAAATGCAACGGGATGATTTAATCGAAGAAATGTCTCAGCTTTTAGAAAACGTTATCAGCGGAAAAGTAAAGTTAAACGTCTATCGCCAGTTCAAAATGTATAACGATCCCAGATTTAAGATTCAGAAAAAATGAGAACTTTTATCCAACACTGGCATAACGTCATTACCTCGAAAAAAGGAAATACCGTGGAGA
>JAHFCA010000204.1 GCA_023249715.1 Elusimicrobiota bacterium | reverse complement strand
CCAAAAAATCCATTTCTTGAATCCATGACCGAAGTCAATCGTTTTCCCCATTCCCTCCATTTTTCCACCCCACCCACAGGAATTCTTTCTAAAGCGTACTGAGTTCCAAACATCTCTCTCACCTTAGAAGGATCATTTACAAAAATTCGGCTAAACTGGCTAGGATTAAACCAGAATCCAGAAAGGATACGTAAAGCTAAGGGCAAGGATTTAAACTCCCCGGACATCCCTTGGTCGCGAGCCCTTAATTTCCAAACGACAGTTTTGAGAGCCTTCTCAAATTCTTCGCTTGAGAGCGCTCCATTTTTAGGAGCTCTCTCAAACTCCAGTAGAAAGGGAACCGCTTCCATACCGCTCCAGTAGGTAAAGAGGAGATATTCTTTTCCATTTTTTTTGACTGGGCCGGCGTAGAATAAATTATTTTTTAGGAGGTTAAGAACGGAGTCTAAATTTTCTTTGGCATCTTTATCGTTGGTCCGCTTTTCTAAAGATTCCAAATTCTTTAAATATTGCGCCATCATCTGGTGTTGCTCTTTAGACAAGCTGGCACTCTTGGGAAATAGGGACAGCTCCCTATTTTTTTCAGAAATTGGGGACTGTCCCCAATTTCCTTCGGGCGCTTGCGCATAAGGCGTAGCCACCAAAGTAAACAGGAACGAAACTGCCAAAACCATAGCCATCGTCCGCATCCACCCTCTATTTTTCTTTTCTGTCCAGAATTGAATCATTTTATTTATAATTGAATTTTTAACACTTTTATTCTACGCAAATCTTCGCTCATTATCGTTAAATTGAGGTAAGGTTTCGCCATAGTCTCCGAATCTAATTCATATATTTCTACCCGCAAGCTTTTATCCGCGCTCTCTAACCACCGCTCTCCAGATCCCGTAAAGATTTGCACTCTTTCTCCCAAGAGTCCTGCTCGTTCCAGCTCTTTGCAAACATCTTCCACATATATTTTATTTTTATTTCCCCGCCCTACAGTAGATAAGAATGCGCCGGGCGCCTGCTCCAACCCTTCCTGATATAACTTATCAAAAACATTAGGGCTTAACTTTTCTCTAAGGGTATCCCGGAATGGGTACTGGCGGTCTGCTACCAAAACCACTCTGCTCGTTCCATACAGCACTTCATTCGACAGCGCTTTTAGAATATACTCCTCTTCCTTAGCGGAATTTGCATCTGTCTTAAACAGGCTCGATAGATCATAAACATGGGCGCCTTTAGATAACCGCTTTAATTCCAAAGGGTCTCGGTTCGCCATGCGCTTAGCCCATAATCCCAACGCCGTCCAATCGGCAAAGAGGATCTCCAAACGGGAAATCTCCTGCGAATGCCATTCCCCTTTGCTGGCTGTCTCAAAGCGGGAGGTGAGCAATTCACTTTCCACCGGAATTACTTGCACCGTCTTAAAAAGTCGCTCCAACACTTTTTTTACATATTCGTCAGTAGGGTTCTTCACTCCTACTCCCGTTTCATTCAGACCTTTTAAAAGCGCCACGACTCTTAATATCTCTTTAACTTGGGCAAACTTTTCTTTTGAGCCTAGTTTAGGGCTAAACCGCCCGAGAGCTGCCTCTATTCCCCGTTTTAACTCCGCATCTTCAATCTTTTTTCCTTCGAAAGCTAAAAGTCTCGCCATTCTTTCAAGGCCCTGAATTTGAATTCTCTCCTGCTCTACAGAAGCAACATTAGAAACTTCTCGCTGTGTTAATTCCGGAGAAGGAACAAAAAAGTGCGCCGCTATCGCTGAAAGAGAAGTCGCCACGCCCACTAAAGCAGCTTCTAAACCTACCGGCAAGGGCACCCCGGGCACCGCCGCATAGGCCGCCCCATTTCCAATCGCGAACAAACCAATCAATAGCCCCCCTAAAGTCGTAAGAGAAATTCTCAGTATCCACTCCAATTGTTCAGAAAGATGAACTAATCTTTTTCTTCCATCTCCCAACTCCATCTTCTCCAACTGTTCCTTTGTAAAGACCACCCATTTGTCAGAGCTGGGAATCTTTTCATCGTTGGAAAGAGTAATAAAATTAAAGTCTGGTAAACGGAGGATGCGCGCTTTTAAATCTACACTATCTTTGGTAAAAGTGTAGGTGGGAAGCGCTTCTAAAAGATTTTCCAACCTTCTATAAAGATCTCGTTCACTTCTTACAGTTCGATCGGTAGACAAATTTAGAATATCGGTAATTAATGTCTTCACAGTCGCAGCTTCTCGTTTATGAAAACCCAAACTGTCTGATATTTGCAAAGCCCCCTCAATATTAAAATGATTTTGTCTTTCCAGAGACTTTCGAATAGTCTGGAGCAACACGGGAACATTTTCCATATCCGCGATGCGTTGAACAATATTATAGAGGAGTTTCACCGCCTTTTTACGTTCATCAACAAGGGCATCGCCGCTAGAATTTCTGGTCTTATAAATGACTGGCATGTAACCAAAAATATCATAGACCATGTGACGCCTTTTCTTTTTCTTATTTCCCTAACATGAATATTTAGGTGTTTATTTCCATAACGTATCTCTCTATTCTTTTTTAGTTCTTCCTCAAAATCCTTTGGAATTAAACTCC
>JAHFCA010000203.1 GCA_023249715.1 Elusimicrobiota bacterium | reverse complement strand
AGGTGGCTATTCTTAGAATATTTCTATCGACAACAGCCATGCGCGAGATATCCCAATTTTGCGTATAGCGTCGCAGCAGAGTATCAATCTCCTCTTTTTTTTCGATGACTCCCTGAACGAGGTGATTGTAAAAAGAAATTTCCTGCTCTTCATGGGCTTCTCCCAGAGTTGCTTTTACGGCTGCCTCTTTAGATAAATGGCAGGTATCGCAGAGGTAGAGGGACTGTAAGGCGAGTTCTCTGGCTCTTCTTCTAAAGCCCATGATAGATCAGTTGAACCATTTCTAAGGCGGCTTCGGTAGCCTCGGTTCCTTTGTTGGCAGAATTTTTTTCGGAGCGGGCAAGGGCTTGTTTTCGGTTATTAGGAGTTAAAACTCCAAATGTCACAGGAACCCCTGTTTTTAAAGAAATTTCCATAATGGCAGAGGAGACCGCTCGAGCAATATGTTCATTATGCGTTGTTTCTCCTTTTAAAACACACCCCAAACAAATAATAGCGCTATACTTTTTAGATTGAGCGAGTTTTAACGCGGCTAGAGGAATTTCGTAGGAACCAGGCACCCATACAATCCGAATATCTTTTTTTTCAATCCCATTTTTTTTCAAGGAATTTAGAGAGCCTTCCAGCAATCTCTGAGAAATTTGTTGGTTAAATTTGGAAACGCAGATGGCAAATTTCATTTCAAAGCACTTTTAGTAAATGGCCTAATTTTTCTTTTTTAGTTCTTAAATAGCGAGCATTCGCGGGATTTGATTTCATTTCCAAAGGAACTCTCTGGGTGACCTTGAGGCGGTATCCTTCTAACCCCACAATTTTTCTAGGATTATTCGTCATAATACGAATGGTGGTAAGACCCAAATCACTTAATATCTGAGCTCCAATTCCATATTCTCTAAGATCAGGAGAAAAGCCTAACTTTGTGTTCGCTTCTACCGTGTCCAACCCTTTGTCTTGCAAGGCATAGGAGTGAAGTTTGTTTTTTAAACCGATGCCGCGTCCTTCTTGGTGCATGTAGAGTAAAACCCCTTCCCCTTCTTCTTCTATTTTAGTCAGGGCTGCTTGCAGTTGTTCCCCACAATCGCAGCGCAAGGAATGCAGCACATCCCCGGTAAAACAGGAAGAATGGACTCGCACCAAAACATTTTTTCTACCTTTTACAATTCCTTTTACCAGAGCAATGTGATATTCATGGAGAGCGGCATCTTCATAAAGATAAAGATTAAACTTTCCAAATCGGGTAGGGAGTTCGGTAGAAACAATTTGGCGGACCAGTTTTTCCGTGCGGCGGCGATATTCAATAAGATCCCGGATAGAGATCATTTTAAGTTTATGCTTCTTTTTAAAATGGATAAGTTCTGGCATTCTGGCCATGGTGCCATCGTCATTCATTATTTCACAAATGACGCCCGCAGGATAAAGGCCTGCCAGTTTCGCTAAATCCACCCCTGCTTCCGTATGGCCCGCGCGAACTAGTGTTCCCCCTTCCTGATAGCGTAAAGGAAATACATGGCCGGGGCGCGCTAAATCTTCGCTTTTAGTTTTAGGATCGATAATTGTTTTAATCGTAGTGGCTCGGTCGTGCGCGGAAATTCCAGTGGTGACTCCTTTTTTTGCGTCTACAGAAACGGTAAAAGCCGCTTCTTTAGTTTTGTCTGGACGGTCTACCATGGGGTGGAGGTTCAGGGCATCTAACCGCGCCCCATCGATTGCCAAACAGATAAGCCCTCTCCCGTAACTGGCCATAAAGTTAATAATGGAGGGAGTTATTTTACTCGCTGCGGCGCAAAGGTCTCCCTCGTTTTCCCTCGCAGGATCGTCCACTACCACCACTATTTTTCCGGCCTTATAATCTTCTAGAGCTTCTTTTATGGGAGAAAGAATCATTTCCGTTTTTCCTGTAGTTGCTTTACAATTACTTTCGTTAATATATCCGCTTCTAAATTCAATTCGTCTCCAACTTTCTTTTCTTTAAGAACTGTATGTTCTTCGGTAAAAGGCACAATCGCAACCGAGAACAGCCCCGCCTTTTGGCAGCTGGCAATAGTCAAAGAAATTCCATCCACGGCTATGGATCCTTTGGGCACGATATAAGAATTCAAAGATTGAGGATATGAGAACCCATATATTTTACCATTAGCTTTACTGCAGATGCTAACCAATTTGCACGTGGAATCCACGTGTCCCAGCACAAAGTGGCCTCCCATTCTGGCTCCCCATTTTAAGGATCTTTCCAAATTAACCGCAGAATCTATGCCTAAATTTTTTAGAGTGGTTTTTTTTACCGTCTCATTTGATATGTCAACAGTAAATAAAACTCCAGTTCCATTTTTTTGAGACCGTGTTACCGTTAAGCAAACCCCATTCACGGCAATACTTTCTCCATTCTTAACGGATTGAAACGGAGCATGAATCTTAAGCGCCATCCCCTTCGATTGGCTCACCTTTTTTTCTCTAATTTTTCCTACCGCTTCAATAATTCCTGTAAACATAAATAAGTAGATGTGGGAGTTATTTTTTATTTTTAACTCGCATTCGCGAAAATATTTTTCTTAGGCCTTCGAACTCGCCTTGGCGTAAACGCCAAGGCTCAGACAGGCGAAGGCAAA